>JACQAU010000139.1 GCA_016194835.1 Deltaproteobacteria bacterium | reverse complement strand
ACTAATATTTAATTCTTAAGATGTGGGTAATAAATCCGATAGAAGTCATAAGAAAGGAATTCTTTCATGGAATCCATATTACACAAGGAAGTTTTTACCGATCTACACTATTTTACGAGAAAAAATGTCCCCCTAGAAGATGTATTCAAACTCATTGCAAAAACTAATCATGGGCGTAAAACCTTAAGACGCTTCTTGCCAAAATACGCTGCAGACGAAATCAAAGTACAAGAGGTCAAAGCTCAAGAATTTAACTTTTTTGCAAATCCTGAGCCAACAGGAAAACCAGCCGCATGTTTTGTATATGCGAAAGGGAAAAGAACTATTTATTATCAACAAGGCGAGGAATTAGGTATTTTAGCCCTACTTTTATTTCATGAGATACTGCACAGCATTGATGAAGATTACATTTCTTCATTAAAAACACAAGAGCTGCTTTGGAGCAATTTTGTAAAAAAATCACAAGCAATACTAGCAGACACAGCAAAAAGGCTCTTTATTTTCATTAATGAATTAAAAGAAACAATACCTGAATATTTACGTTATCTACAAAGCAAACGGGAACAAGGATATCTGTTTCATCGCAATATCACCGACGAAGAGATTGTCGAAGGCTATCATTTAAACGCTAAATATGTTTAAATTATTGACACCAACCTTACAATAATTGAGAATTACTAATGGGGGATCAGTAATTTCTATGAATAATCCCATTACCCAGTTTGTCATACAGTGCATTAAACCAGATACTATATGTGCAAAAGCCAAAAATTTGACACCTCCAGAATTTCTTCTAGAACCAATTAGTTGGCTAAAAGCCTTGGCTCTGTCAGAAAAACTTTATTGTAAGCTTCCTTTTTTAGTTAATATTGATCGTACAACTTGGAAAAAAGAAATTCCAGAATCTATTCAAATACAACTTGATGAACAATTAAAACGTGAACTAATGTTATTTGAAATTTTAGAAAATGAACTAAATTCTGTACTTTTTTTACTCATTAATGCAGGTGTTCCGACTTTATTAATAAAGGGGCTAGGACTTGCTAATAGATTTTATCCTGAAAAAATATATCGCCCGGTAACTCAAATTCAACTATTTGTCTGGAAAGAAACTTTTTTTGATATTATTCATGCGCTTGGTCATGGTGGATATGAAATACTTCCAAATTCACCTGGTAACCAAAATTTTTTCACAGTCACAAAACGTGGCGGTGGGCCTTTAATTAAATTTCAAAAAACACTCTTCCATATATTTCCAAAGAGCTTACCAAACAGCTTAGATGAAGCGTGTTGGCACATGGCTTTGGAAAATCAAATACCGTCGCTTCCTGGTAAACTCAAAGTACTTAATGAAGAAGATGAGTTATTTAATTTAGTATACATGGCCACTGGAGATCACTTACTTGAGTCTCCAGTAATTCTTAATGATTTACATTTTTTAATAGAAAGTCCAAGTTTTCAAAAAAAAGCGGATTGGGACAGAGTTATTTGGCATTTCGCACATTATCGGCTTTTAGCAAGTGCATGGTTTGTGTTGAAATTTTTATCACTTCATTGGAATACCCGTGTCCCAAAAGAGATGTTTAAAGACACGGAGAAAGAAATTGGATTTTTTAAAAAGAAATGGCTTAGTGGACTTGCTGATCCCTATTCATGGTTTTCAACTGAAGAAAAATCTTTTGTCTGGACTTTGCGTTCAAAATATTTGCTCCGCGGAAATGCTTTTGATGCAATTAAATACAGCATCAAACATAAAGAACAGCCTAGTCTGTGGGTTTAAAAAAAACCCTAACTACCGCTATCAATATTTTTCCCAAATGCTCCAAAATAATCCTTTTTGAATTTCCTTCCAATCATAAGATTTAAGATAAGTCGGCACAGGTTGACTTGATAACAGTGCTACATATTTGATTTGATACTTATTGATTGCTTTCAATGGATCTTTTAAAATTTCCTGAAATATTGCAACACGTTCCTGAAATAGCTTTATTTTTAAGTCAGGGCTTCGAAACCAAGGTCCCCATACTTCTATGTTCATATATTCTTTTATTTTAAAAGTAAATTTTGCTAAATCATCCCCCTGCAAGTAAGCATTAAGAGCAAGACGTTCATCTCGTTCATAATTAGTGATAGGAGCACTAAGAACTGTAGCATATGTAGAGAAGGGCCTTAAGTTTTCTAGAAACGTAGAGAAATACACAAAGTATCCTTCGCCTGCAATCACTTGGTTAGCTAAAAATGGTTTCGTCCATAATATATTGCGCTGAGATTGATATTTGTGAAATTCGCTCACTAACCGTACGGGCTCTTTGGCACGGAGTCCTTCATGAGCTCGTATAAAAAATGAACCACCCAAATGAAACACCCAAAGCAGTACCATTGAAACAAGAACTAAACGTGAGAGCTTTGGCGATTGTTTTAAAAATTCTCCTAACAAAAGCAAAACGACAAGAAGAATAATAGCAGTCCTGCTGCTGCATGTGCCCACAAAAAACGCAAATCCTTTCGATGTTTCAACACAAAATACAACGCAAACAAGAGCAAAAGAGGTCCTATTTTAGGAAAAATTAATTCACTAAATCTTGGGATATGTAAAAACTTATCAGAACGTTGTAACCAGTCTGAAGAGGTAGAACTTTTAAATATAAAGTCCATAACCAGTTTTGGAAGTCCAATCAGGAGACCTATCCAACCAGTATGTAAATAAACTCTCCAATACTTACAATCTAACATAATGGCAACCAATAGCCCCAACCCTGCAGCGGTCCAAAAATAAAAATAAGAATGAAAAAGAATTCCAAAACTTATACCAGAACAAAAAATACGTTTCCAATTTGGATTTTCTCTAGATCTAGCAAGCATTAATATATATAGAAGTATGGTCCAAAGACTAAGACCAGGTGTAATAATACGCAACTGAGAATGATGGGCGCTTGTAGCATTAATAGATGACAGGTTTTGAGGAGATATAAGTTTTATAAACATCAGAGCTTGAGAAAAGAAAAGCTTTGACATTAATAATCCAGCGTCTGAAAATAAAAAAACGCTTAGCATAAAACTAAGCCATGGTTTTTTAGAATAGTGCCTAAAAATAAAATACCAACCAGTTGTAATAGTGATTCCTGAAAATATTCTCCATATTAATCCAATCGAAAGTGGACCCAATCTAAAAAGCCAGGCGATAATTTCGCCAGGAAACAACTGAAGCCAGGGAAATATAG
>JACQAU010000138.1 GCA_016194835.1 Deltaproteobacteria bacterium | reverse complement strand
AGCTGATCCAAGTTCATTCCCGTCAAATTGTAAGGTGATGAGTTTGCTTACTCCTTCTAGAGTTGCATGGGTTTCTGGTATAAGATAAGTGGGATATTGGATTGGGTGGAGTGTGAATAGAATTTGATCATTTTGAGTTTGATAAGCATATCCTAAGTTTTTTAAGTAATCTAAGATAAACTTTCGAGGTTGCGGGGGGTGAATACGGATAAGGTCTGAATATATACGTGTTGGGATATATTCTACTTTTTCGTTAAAAAGTCGTTCTACTTGCGGGTACAAAACCCAAATGTAAGCAGAAAAGACAAGTAAAAGGATCGCGATACCGATAAATAATTTTTTTTTCATTAAATGTCCTTGACTCTAATCTATTACTGATTAATAAAAAATTGACATAAACTGAAGGAGTTTGCAAGCATGCGTCAAAAATACTTTTTAATATTTGCTAGTGTTTTGTTTTTTTCTTACTTTTCAGAAGCGCTTGAGTTGGACTGGTCGGGTCAATTTAGGACCGAAGCACACTATGTGTTAAATTACGCTTTGGATTCCTCCAACATTACCGTGAACGCGGCGCAAGAAGCTGGAAAAGGGTATTACATTTCAGGGGGTGGTTCTAATAAGGCTACATTTCAGACTTTATTTCTGAAGTTACGCCCCAAAATCATTGTAAATGACAATATTTATTTAAAATCAGAGTGGTGGGTTTCTGATCCGATATATGGTTTTTTTGGTAGTGGTGTGCCTTATACGGTAGACCAGAGGCAGTATTATTCTACACAATCTAGAGGGTCGTTAATTTCAGCTCAGAGACTTTGGGCAGAGTTTTTAAGTGATATTGGGACTTTTCAGGTAGGACGAGCGCCTTTACATTGGGGTTTGGGTGTTGTTTGGAGCCAGGGAGATGGTTTATGGGATCGGTATGAGTCTACAGGTGATGTTATTAGACTAGTTTCGAAATTTGGTTCATTTTCTTTCAATCCTGCACTGATTAAGTATTCACAGGGCAATAATATTGGAGGTGCTGCGGGTGTGCTGCCATATGCGCCCGTGGCAGGAGATGGAACAGTGATGGATTATTCACTCATGCTCAAGTATGAAAACCCAGATGAGGATTTTGAGGGCGGAGTGCATTTTGTAAAAAGAATTGCCGGATCTGTTCAGGATAGATTTTTAGGCATAGGTACGACAGCGGCACAGGCTGCTGTGGGAATGAACTTTAATATTTGGGATTTATATGCACAAAAAAAGTTTTCTCGCATCAAACTTGCGGGTGAAGTGCCTATTACTTCAGGGCAAATAGCAGGTATCGAATACAGCAGTTATGCAATAGCGCTTGAGGCGGGTTGGAAAATTACAGATTCCTGGGATCTTGCGTTAAGAGCTGGGCAGGCACCGGGGCAACAAAACATTACAACTGCTGCGCCAGATAAGTATAAGATTTTTTATTTTAATCCTAATTATCGTTTGGGATTGATTATGTTCAATTACCAGTTGGCTAATTTTCAAGGTCCTAACACACAAAATAACCCAGCTACAGCAGCAGATACTTTGCTTTCGCCTTTTGATAATCCAATCACTAATGCCAATTATCTTAATATGGATTTAGCATTTCATTTGAGTCGTTGGAGTTTTCATTCTAATTGGACTTTTGCACAAGCAAAGGATGTTGCTGCACCTGGATATAGCTTTTATAACACCTGGAAGAAACAATATTTTCCTGCAATAGGGACACAATCTAGAGCGTTGGGTTGGGAGATGGATTATGGCGCAATATTCCAGTGGGATGAGGCGTTTCAGTTTCAATTTGATTTTGGATTTTTCTTTCCTGGGTCGTTTTATAAGTTCTCAAATACTGCAACTGAAAATACTACTTCAACAGTTATTGCCGGAGTAGCAAATGTTGGGTTAACATTCTAATAGAGGTAAAGTAATAATAATACTTATGCAGACTAAAGCCCCAAATAAATCTCCAAAGAAGTCTCCAAAGAAGTCTAAGGACAAGTCTAATAACAAACTTCTAAAACAGATCAAGACCCTTCGAGTAAAAAACCGAGAACTTGAGAAGTAGCATGATAATTATCTTTCAGTAATAGAGCAAAATTATGAACTGGCCAGTGATGCTCTCAACCGATTGCAGGAGGAGGGACAAAAACTGACTACTATGAATACGGAACTT
>JACQAU010000137.1 GCA_016194835.1 Deltaproteobacteria bacterium | reverse complement strand
GATCCTGTATAAGACTTGAGCGCAACGTGGCCAATCCCTGCATCAATAAATATGCTTCTTCAAATGATCCCTCATTATTTACTAGGTACAGAAACTCCATGATTGCTCTTTCAGGGGATGAAACTTGAATCGAGTATGCTCCCATTTTTTTCTCTAATAGACCGATTTTTGGATATTTTCCAAAAAGGTTTGTTCTTAAAAACTGAAATTTTACATCCCATTTATATTTCAAAAACCAAGTGGGTAAAAATTCACCTTGTTGGCCAAATAAATAAACGCTATAGCCCTTTCTCATAGGAACATAATGGCCGTAGCCCTGAAGTTCGAAAGCTGTTTTTGCTCCGGCATGTACGGTCATGCCTAGTTGCTTTTGTATTGCATAGAGTCCGCCGGCCCATGTGACTTCATCACCAGCACGCGCCACGGCTCCATTGCCAATTTGAAAGACCCACCCGCTGGTTCGATATTTTTTAAGTAACTCATATGAGTATCCATGATTCTTTAACCAAGAGGCTGTAAAAACAGCGCCATTCGGCCACTCAGAGATCAGTTGGTTTATCTTTATTTTTTTTACTGTACCCACAGTTCATTATTTTATATAAAATTAAATAAAAGTCAACGTTTAGTTCAATATTATATTAAATAATGAACTTAAATTATATTTTTTAATATAATATTAAACTAAGCTCACCACTAAGACACTAAAAATCAAACAATCTTGATCTGATTTATTTTACCAAAGGAAGCAGCATCGCCTGCCCCCACTTCTTGCTTGTCAAAGCTATGCTCATCACGCACGCAAAGATCACCATCGAATAAGTGAGCATAAATATTTACGGTCGTCGTGATATCAGAATGTCCGAGAAGCATTGAAACTTTTTTTGGCCCCTATCCATATCGAATCTTATTGCTGCCACAGCTGTGTCTCATGGTGTGTAGGTCAATGCGCTTTTCGATACCGACAGCTTTTGCTGCCTTTCTTAATGGTTTTAAAAAAGAATCTTCATGCGGCCTGGTACCATCACTATATGAAAATACATAGGGTTTAATTTTTTCGATTTGGTTTGGTGGATTGGGTTTTTCTAAAGAGGTCAAAGAAGAGCTTGATGTCGAGGATTTGCGTTTCCAAAAGAAAGAAAATAATAGAGTAGTAAAAACAGAAGAAAAAAGCCAAATCTTAAGAGAAATCCAGAATCATTCAAAGAAAGAAGCCGAGAAAGTAATTTTCAAGCACTTTCCAAACCAAGAAATTAAACCTGAAAGAGAAAGAAGACTAACAGAGCAAGTGGTAGAAATCAGATTTAATGCAGACGCCGAGCTTTTAACAAAACTAAAGCGCATAAAAGATTTAACAGGACATAAAAATATAAATCCATCTTATAATGAGCTATTTCATGAGTTAGCAGATTTTATGTTAAAAAAAATAGATCCGCTAGTTTCACAACATGAAGTCAAACAAAAGAAAATGGTAGAAAACCCACAACAAGAAGACAATAAAACTGAAGAGCTTCACAATACCGAACAAAGCCAACTTAAACACGCAAACCCAGAACAGAGAGAGCAAAATGACTGGTGTCAAAAAGTCCTTTCACCGGTTAAAGTAAGAGAACCACAACCTGTCTAATACAGTTATAGCTTTGGTATCATCTCTTTATGAGTCAATATGCAGGCTATCACGCGAATTAACACTATGACACAAACCAGAGATACAATTTTTATTCCATACACGATGAGTGCCATTCCTGATCCGCTAAATATTTTTTGGTCAGGAGATTGGACACTTGCCAATCATGCTTGGCAAACATTGATTGACATAAGTGAGAATGGATCTCCAAAACCAAAGCTAGCTGAAAAATGGAAGCAATCTCCAGATGGACTAAAGTGGGTGTTTTTTATGCGCCCAGGCTTAAAATCTTTTCCAGTGGTTTCTAGAAATAAAGGGATTTCTCTTGCTTTTCTTCAATCTGCAGATCCGAAAATACACGTTTGTTGCGGGAGAATAACAAACGAAGAAAGTGGTTGTTGTGTAATTGGACTTGGTGCAGATATCCATGAGAGTGTAGCAGAAGAAAAAGCGTTGCATGAAGTCTGTTTATTACACAAACACTGGAATCCTAAGGAAAACACATCAATGCTTTTGGCAACCCATTGGTATGCTAGCGAAGAAAATGAAGTTGCTAGACGTCTTAAGATAATATTTTCTGGTTCTGGAAAAAAATTTTGTTATTTTGTAATTAATCCTAAAGAAACAAAGATCAGATATCAAAGAAATTTTTCTCCTCGTCATCACGTTGTTCGAGTGCAACATCCACATGCCTTATCGCTTACATTTGGTGAGAAATGGGCAAAAGATCTAAAGACAGTCATTTGCAACTTTTAAAGAACCGTAATTTGACTCCTGGCGAG
>JACQAU010000018.1 GCA_016194835.1 Deltaproteobacteria bacterium | reverse complement strand
TATTTTGCTTCTGTATTGCAGCACAATCGTTTTTATTCCGCTTTTATGTTTGGCCAGTCTAAATCCTCTAAAGATTTTGCCATTTTTTGCTTCTACTGGGTTCGAAGCAAAACTGACCTTTGATCACAGTGTTGAGTTTCAGTTCAATGACCTTGATCCTGAAAAAGATGCAGATGCAAAAACACTAAGAGAAGAGATTGCTAATAGTGCAATAAAAAAGCAACTCAAGTTTTTGGCTGGTGCCTTAAGCGTCCAGCAGGAAGATGCAATGCAGGCGTCATTAAAAGGCTATACAGCTAAGATTACCGACTATAATAAAAAAGACCGGTTTAGTTGGATAGCAAATTATCATTTTGAAGGCACAGTACTTTTCAAGGATCGCACCACAGACGAAATCCAACTATCTTTGCCAATTGATCCAGAACAAATTTGGGCTGCCTCTGGTAAAACAAAAATCATAAAAAATCCTCAAACTGGTCAGGACGAATGTTTTAATCCTTGTATGGAAGTCTGTGTGCCAGGAGATTATATTGAATTTTATTTTTATTATTTTTGGAAGCCAGCACTTCCAGGCTGTCCTCTAAAAGAAGCTTCGCAGGTAAAGGACGGAGAAAAAGCAGATTATAGAAAATTTCAAGCCAGTTTTACACGTCTTGAAACGCTCGAAGAAAAGAATAAGAAAGTGTCTCATCCTAAGTATCCTAGATATAACGAGCTAGTGAGAATCATAAAAGAAGGAAACAAAGTAAAACAAGGTGAACTTAATGTAAGTCTGTTTGTTGGGATGGATGATCAATATAATTCCTGGAGACCAATAGCAGAAAACAGTACAAAGCAAGATGATGGTGGCAAAAGCTATGCCCTGTATCAAAAAGAATTAGAAAGTCTTGGTTTTAAAGCTCAAAAGTGGTCAATAAGTCAGGTTATTAATTTTTATGAAAGCAATGGTTTTGAGTGGCGCAGGGATGATTTTGTGTCAATAGAAGAAACAAAAGAAGGTCAAATTGTTACAGAAAGAGTCGAAAAATTGCTTTTGCCAACGGTAATAGATTATAAAAGGATTTTTAATTATAAAAAAAGTTTTGGTGGCAAAGTAGAAATGAGAATTAGATTGGTTTTTACACCAACTGGACTTCATGAAAAATCCAAGTTTTTTCAATTGTTTTTTAAAAATGCACTTAAACATGATTCGATCGTGATCTGCGACGTACATTCTGGAATGGGCAAAGATTTAGATTTAGCGCTTATATCTCATGCCTTGGAGTTGCCTATTAAAATATCTAAAAATCAGTATCAAATTTTGCATGTTGATGCGTGCAGTACTTATGGATATTAGTTGTCGATTGGTTAAGCGGGAAAGAGGCTTGGAGTATACCAAAACTTATTTCTACTATTGATAGTGGTAGCCTGACTGCCTTTAATGGTGACGAGGATAATCCAACTGAACCTCCGGCATTTCCTGAGTGATAATCAAGAAATGGGATAAAACATGATTCCACTCAAAACTATTTTGCTCTTAATGTTGAGCAATTTCTTTATGACCATAGCTTGGTATGGACATCTTAAGTTTAAATCAAAGCCACTACTACTTGTCATTGTTGTTTCTTGGGGAATTGCTTTTTTAGAATACTGTCTTCAGGTTCCAGCTAATCGTATTGGGCATGGTTTTTTTACTGCTCCTCAACTCAAAGTTTTGCAAGAAGGTATTACTTTTAGTGTTTTTACTGTCTTTAGTTGGTTTTACCTAAACGAATATCCAACACGCTATGACCACTTAGCTTTTTTATTAATGATCCTAACAGTTGCTATAAGCGTTTTTCAGCCCCAGATAAATCAAAAGTAAGTAAAATGTGGGATTATAGATGGCTGGCAAGCCTAATGTGTAACTTCTGATTAGGCCCTTAATATTGGGCGAAAGTCATTCTGCGCCTCGAATTCTTTTCGGTCTTGTCAAAAAGGGGTAGGAATGCAGATGAATTCATTACCTGAATTTGAAAGTGTGTATCGGGCTATAAAAAGAAATTTACGGAAGGCAAACATTATTTAAAACCAGTGATTCTTATAATGCCGAGAACCGGAATTGAACCGGTACGCCCGTTTCCAGGCCCAGGATTTTAAGTCCTGTGCGTCTACCAATTTCGCCACCCCGGCGTACATGCCGGTATGGCTGGCAATTTCGCCACCACGGCAGAATCTTTTATAGTACACATCTACTTAGCTTTTACACTGGTTTTGATTTTTCGCCAACTCTTTAAGCGCAGTTTGTGCTCCTAATGTATCTGAAATTACAAATAGATGCACCCCTGGTGCTCCCGCCGCTTTGAGCTGTTCCACTAACTTTAAAAAAAGCTCCACACCTAGTTTGATCGAATCTTCACAATCCCTATCTGGCAATGCATCATATAAACTTGGTGGAAGCCTTAACTTGAATTTTTTTAACATTTTGTCTACCTGATTTCTTGATTTTAAAACTCTTGTGCCAGGTAAAATAGGAATTTTAATATCTTGTGCATAACATCTCTCTAAAAAACCACTATAACTTTCAGGATCAAAAAGCATGTCTGTGATTGCAAATTCGGCACCTGCGTCTGTTTTTTGCTTAAAAAAACCTATCTGCTCATCTAAGTCCGGGTAATCTGGGTATACTGCTGCTCCTATACAAAACTGCGTGGGCTCTTGTGCTGGTAGATTGGCACTGTGAAGCCTTGGTAAGTAATGACCAAGGTTTAGGTTTTTTATTTGCTGAATTAGCTTATAAGCATAGTGATATCCTCCAGCTCTAGGTTTCCACTCAGGTTGCCCTTCTGGTGGGTCTCCTCGTAATGCCAGGATGTTTCTGACTCCAAAATAATGATGATCCATAAGCTGGTTTTCAATCTCTACTGGCAAAAGATCTCGACAAGTAAAATGTGCAATACATGGGACACCAAATTTCTCTTTAATAACTTGTGCAATTGGAAGACTACCGCCCCTTAAACTCCCCCCGGCTCCTTTTGTGACAGCTAAAAATTCAGCTCCTGCCTGAACAAGGCTATGAATTTGATTTAAAATTTCATTTTGTTCTGCACCATTGCGGGGGGGGATTACTTCTGCAGATAAAGTAAACCGCCCTTTTTGCAGTACATCTATAATTCTAACATCTGGCTTAAATGGAAAGTTGTTTTGCATGGTTTGTCCCATAAGTTTGTATCTTCTTGAAGATAAAACACATTTTTGCATTCCTAAAGAAAAAAATAAAGGGGATTGAATTTATTAAATAAATCCTTTAAAGATAAAGAGGAGGAAGCCTTGTATGGGTGGTGCAGAGCAAACAACTACAAGTAATAAAATTTATGTAGGGGTTATCCCTATGTCTGACGAAGTGCTATTTACAGGAGTTACCTTGTCTTTGCATGTCATTGAAAAAAAACAAGACGAAATGCTAAAAAAAATTGCATTAGAAGACCTG
>JACQAU010000104.1 GCA_016194835.1 Deltaproteobacteria bacterium | reverse complement strand
CGTCCTGTAGCTGTACGAACAATAAAACCAATCCCTGAGGGGCGATTATTCTCTACTTGTTCTCGCAACCTTCGTCTTTCGTCTTCTCTGTCAATTTTGCGTGAAATACCTACATGATCAATCGTTGGCATGCACACAAGATATCTACCTGGCAAACTGATATGACATGTCAATCGTGCACCTTTAGTTGCAATAGGTGCTTTTGCTACTTGAACAATAACTTCCTGCCCTTCATGTAATAGATCTTGAATATTAACTTCGCTTTTATGAAAACGTGACACTTGAGGTGCAACCCGTCTATCCCGTGAATGAGAATAGGATCTACCCCGTCTCCCTCTGTACTGTCCTCCTCCTCTTCCTTGTCTAACTACTTTTCCTCCACGTCGCATACGCTGTGGTTGCACAGGTAAGTTGTCAGTAGGAGTTTCTATATTCGCTGTTTGAGTCTTTGGTAACTCCGATTGAGCGGGCTCCTCATCTGATGGGGGTTCATTTGCTGAGGGAGGTTCGTCCTCTGATGGAGGTCCATCCTCTGGTTCTGCTTGTAAAAGTTCATTTTCCACTTGTTCATGAACAATTGGTGCCTCTAACTCTGCCTCAATAAGAGAGTCACCACCTTCGTCTTCATCCCAAATTTGAGAATGAACATAAACGTCATCTACATAAAGAAAAGCGGCTTTTTCAAGACCGATATCTACAAAAGCAGCTTGCATACCTGGTAAAACACGGGTCACACGCCCTTTATAAATATTGCCTACAATTCCTTTTTCTGATGGTCTTTCTACTAAAAGTTCTTGGATTTCTCCATTTTCAAGTAATGAAATACGTATCTCTGGAAGAGATGAATTAACAATAAGTTCAGTTGACATTGATTTAATCTCCTAAAAATCATAAAATTTTCTTGTTTTTCGTCTATATTGGCAGCACTTTCCGCATGTGCGGAAATCTTATCTCCTTTTTTGATAAGGACTCTATGCAAAAGCATTCATTGGAAAAGCCCCTGCCACAAGTTTTCATTCTAGCAAAATTATTTCAAAAATGATAGTTTTCTTTTTAAACCTTTTAAACCTAGATTTAAAACCGACTTGACACTTCAAGTAAAAACTGAATAGATAGAAATCACTATGAATTCAAATGAATTAGCCACTTTTATTGACCATACACTCTTAAAGTTTCACAACAGTTTGTGTAAATTCTACCTACATTAAACTAGTTGCGGGTGTCTTGAAAGGTTCAAAAACAAAACCAATAACAGTTGTAGGGTTTCCGTTAGGAACAGTTTCGAGTGCATCTAAAGTATGCGAAGCAAAAGAAGCCCTCCTGGCAGGAGCACAGGAAATTGACATGGTTCTTAATATTAGCGCACTAAAGGAAAAAGACTATTCTCTTGTTTTAAATGATATCCGTCAAGTTGTAGAAACAGTTAGCCCAGTGCCTGTAAAAATAATTTTAGAAACTGCAAGTCTAACTAAAAACGAAAAAATAATTGGTTGCGCTCTAGCTAAAGCAGCCGGAGCTCATTTTGTAAAAACTTCTACTGGTTTCGGTGGTGGTGGCGCAACTATAGAAGACATCAAACTAATGAGAGAAGTAGTAGGACCAGACATGGGAGTAAAAGCTTCTGGAGGAATTAAGACCTATGAAGACGCCATAAAAATGATCGAAGCTGGCGCCAATCGCCTTGGCACTTCGTCAAGTGTTGCTATTGTAACAGGTTCAAAAATAAATAATCCTCAAACTTATTAAAATGGCAAATCTTATTCAAAGGGTCATTTGGATTGTTCTAGACGGAGTTGGTGCTGGTGCACTTACGGATGCTTCACTTTATGATGATGAGGGTGCTAATACTTTAGGAAATCTTTCTCGAGCTTATGAACAAAAAACAGGAAAACTGATTTTACTCCCCAATCTTGCATCTTTAGGAATAGGAAATATAACACCTATGGCTGGGATTTCATCAAATCCTATTGAAAAACACAAAGGCTTTTTTGGACGCTTGGCAGAAAAATCTCAAGGCAAAGACACTTCAAGCGGACACTGGGAAATGGCAGGTCTCATTGTCGAAAAAGCATTTCCAACTTACCCCCACGGTTTTCCAAACGAAATCGTTCAGACTTGGATCACCGAGAACAACCTTCCAGGCATTTTAGGCAATAAGCCAGCTAGTGGAACAGAAATTATCTTCGAATTGGGACAAGAGCACATTGAAACCGGAAAACCTATTTTATACACCAGTGCTGATAGCGTATGGCAAGTAGCTGCTCATGAAAACTATTTTGGTTTAGACAAGCTTTATACGGCTTGTAAATCAGCTCGTAAGATTTGTGATTCGTTACAAATCTGTAGAGTCATTGCGCGACCATTTATAGGAAATCCAAAAGAAGGCATACCATTTAAAAGAACTTACAATAGAAAAGATTATTCTCTAAGCCCTTGGGCTAAAACATATTTAGACGAACTCTGCCAAAATAAAATAAAAACATATGGGATTGGAAAAATTTCTAGCATTTTTGCTGGACATGGTATTGTAGAAAATCAAGACACACATGGAAACACACACGGAATCGAAGTTTTATTGGATCATCTGAAATCAAAAAAACAAGGACTGATTTTTTGCAATTTAATTGATTTTGATATGCTTTATGGCCACAGACGGGATGTGATTGGATTTGCAAATGCTCTTATGGAATTTGATCAAGCGTTACCGAAAATAAAATCGCTTATGGACCAAAATGACTTATTATTTATTTGCGCAGATCATGGCAATGACCCAACGTTTCGCGGAACAGATCACACAAGAGAGTACTCCCCACTTTTGGGCTGGTCTCCAAAATTAAAAAAACCGAGTAACATAGATATACGAAACTTAAGTGATCTGGGCGCAACTGTTTTCGACGCACTTGTTGGCCATTCTTGCAACCTCAAACATTTAAGTGGCAAATCATTTTTAACTGAAATTTTATGCTAGAGATAAATCCTGCGTCAATTATTCAAACCAAAAGAGATGGAAAAGAAAATTCAGAGGCACAAATTCAGTGGATGATACAGTCCTTTATAAAAGGGGAAGTTGCGGATTATCAAATAACAGCATGGTTAATGGCTATTTACTTTCAAGGGATGACGGCTTCAGAAACACTAGCACTAACGAAAGCAATGATTCAAAGTGGTGAGAGATATGACTTAAACCAAATTTCTGGAGTAAAAATAGACAAGCACTCTACCGGAGGAGTGGGAGATAAAGTTTCACTGATTTTAGCGCCTCTGGCAGCTGCTTGTGGCTTAAAGGTCCCAATGATGTCAGGACGTGGACTAGGCTTTACTGGCGGTACATTGGATAAACTTGAATGTATTTCTAGGTTTAATGTCGGCTTAACTTATGACCTTTTGATGCAAGTTTTGCACAAAGTAGGATTCGCTATGATTGGCCAAAGTGAAAACATAGTTCCTGCTGATAAAAAGCTTTACGCTTTGAGAGATGTGACAGGAACAGTCGAATGTATTCCACTCATTGCAGCTTCTATTTTATCTAAAAAAGTCGCCGAAGGGTCTGATGGTCTGGTGTTTGATGTAAAAGTAGGAAGTGGAGCTTTCATGAAAACAAAAGAGAAAGCAAAAACATTGGCAAAAACATTAATCAGATTAGGCAAAAACCTAGAAATCAACTGTCGTGCTTTACTAACTCAAATGGAACAACCATTGGGATATGCTGTAGGACATTCTTTAGAGCTTATTGAATGTATCGAAATTTTGAAAAACGAAGATCACAGTAAAATTTTAGGAACATTAGTAACATCAGGTTCTGGGGACTTAAAAGAACTGACCATTCAGCTTACGGCTCATATGCTAGAGCTGGGAAAAATATCAAGAAATCTAAAAGAAGCCAGACAATTAGCGTATAAAAAACTAGCTGATGGAAGTGCATGGAAAAAGTTTTTAGCCATGGTGCAAGAACAAGGCGGATCGACTGATCAAGTATTGAATCCTAAGACACTGCCACTTACTCAAAACACTTGTGTATGGAAGGCGAAAAAAGCTGGATTTTTATCACAAATGCACACAGAAGTTATTGGCAAAATACTTATTGAACTAGGTGGAGGACGAAAAAAGGTCACTGATACAATTGACTACCGCATAGGCTTTATTTTCCATAAAAAATTAGGATCTCGGGTTGGACAAGACGAACCACTCACAACGGTTTTCCTGCCAGATGCAATAAATCCACAAATTTTAGATGATTTAGAGAGTTATTTCCATAGTGCATTAGAAATAACCCCACAAAGAAAAACAAGTTCTAAACTGATATTAGAGGTTATATAGCGGGTAACATAGTTTAGTTAGTTTTTTAGTATTTTAAAAATAATTTCCATAACCGGGCGCCACCTGCAAGTCCTTCCTGGACTTGGCTGTCCTCAAAGTGACTCTCTTGGGGCCCCTTG
>JACQAU010000103.1 GCA_016194835.1 Deltaproteobacteria bacterium | reverse complement strand
TTCTAAGCTACTCATTGAGACCTTTCTCCATTTCTGGTGTTAGCACAAAATCGTCTTTATAATCTTTGCGTAACGGGAAACCTTGCCACTCGTCTTCTAGAAATAGCCTTCTCAAATCTGGATGATTGTCATAGATCACACCAAAAAGGTCATAAACTTCTCTTTCTTGAAACTCCGCCGTTCTCCACAGAGTCTGAACTGACAAAATATGTGGATTTTCACGTGGAATACTCACTGAAACCAATACATAGCTCTTATGCAAAACCGAATATAAATAATAAATCAGCTCAAAACTATTTTGCCAATCTACCGCAGTATGCGAAAGTAAAAAATCAAAAGAAAACTCCGTCTTGATTTTTTGCATAAATGAATAAAAACATTCAGCAGGAACACACACAGCTATGTGATCTGCCTTTGGCATTGTGGTTTTTGGCATTGTGGCTTTTGGCTCAAGTGATAAAATATTTTCTAATGTAATATTCATTTAGACTCAAGTAAGGTTAAAAGTTCTCTTTTAATATCGCTCTCACTTACACCAGGCGGAAGTGCGGCAATCACAGGTTTTTTTCTCACACTCGGATCTATACTGCCACCACGAATTAGTTTTTGAAGAGTCAGAAGACCATAAAAAAAACCTTCAGGCCGTGGGGGGCATCCTGGAACGTAGACATCAACAGGAATGATTTCGTCTACTCCTCTAATTGTCGTATAAGAGTGATAAACAAACGGTCCACCTGAAATCGCACACGATCCAGTTGCAATTACATACTTGGGTTCTGCCATTTGTTCATAAAGAATTTTAAGTCTTGGTGCCATTTTTTTTACTATCGTTCCAGCAATGACTAATAAATCAGCTTGTCGGGGCGAAGGTCTGGCCACCTCGGCTCCAAAACGAGCCAAGTCATGCCGGGAAGCACCCGTAGCCATCATCATTTCGATTGCGCAACAACTGGTTCCGAAAGTCAAAGGCCAAAGACTATTAGACCTAGCCCAGTTCATAATTTGAGCTAGGGTTGTAAGAAAAATACCATCACCACCACCACTCTCTTCTTTTCTTACACCCATTCCAATACTCCCTTTTTCCATGCATAGATAAGTGCAGCTAGTAAAATAAAAGCAAATAGTGAAACTTCGATAAATCCAGACCACCCCAGTTCTCGAAACACACATGCCCATGGGTATAAAAACGCAGCTTCGACATCAAAAACTAAAAATAAAAGAGCAAATAAATAGTAACCGACATTAAACGGTATCCAAGACGACCCAATTGTTTTTTCACCACACTCATATGGTGAATTTTTTATAGCATTTGGTTTTTGGGGAGCCAATATATGAGACACAAAAAGCCCACCAAATACAAAAACAAACGCTAGACAAAACACAAAGAAAACAACAACATAATCCATTAAACTTTAATCACTTTCTAAGCTACGCAAGCTACCGTTTTGTTCTCTCACCCAAGCACTCTGGCCCTTCAATAAGCGTTCAAGCTCTGATTGACTTGGCACCTTACTTTCTATTCCTTCTGCATACACAGTTTTCTGTACTTGTCTAAAAATCCCAACTGGAACTGGAGTATTTGGCAGACTCATAAGAGCCAAAGCATAAGCTCTCGAAGCATCAGGCAAATGCACATCATGTGTAGCAATAGCCCTTGTTTTATCACCGCCATCGACTATTTCTGGACCACTCAGACCAATATGAATGCCTTTATTTCTTTCCTTGCCAAACGCCAAGGGCTCTCCATGTTTGAGCCTGATCGTAGTGTCTGCTTTTAAGTTTTTATCAATGATCGAATCAAAAGCCCCGTCATTGAAAATAACACAATTTAACATCACTTCGACAAACGCTACTCCATGGTGTTTTGCAGCACCCAAAATAGCTTCATATAAAAGCTCAGGATCCGCATCTGTAACACGAGCCGCAAACGTAGCACCTGCTGCAATAGCTAGAGCTAATGGATTCAGTGGCGAATCAATCGAACCATATGGCGTAGTTTTAGTCTTTACTCCTAAAGCCGAGGTTGGCGAGGTCTGTCCCTTTGTTAATCCATAAATTTGATTATTAAACAAAATAACCTTAATATCCGCATTTCTACGCATAAGATGGATAAAATGATTTCCTCCAATCGAAAGTGCGTCACCATCACCAGTCATGACCCAAACCGAAAGATCAGGTCTCATTCTCTTTAATCCAAATGCTACCGTAGCAGCTCTGCCGTGAATAGTATGAAACCCATATGCACTAGAATAATAAGGCAATCTCGAAGAGCACCCGATGCCTGAAATAATTGCAAACTTTTCTTTAGGTATTCCAAGCTCCGGAAACACGCGTGTTAGTGATCCAAAAATACTATAGCAACCACAACCCAAACACCACCTTGGGTCAACATTACTTAAAAAATCTTTTCTAGTTAGTTTTGTGTTTGCCTGATCTATTGGCTTATTTGTTGGTGGCTTATTTATTGGCATATTTTACTCCCGGGTTGGCTAGCATTTCTTTTACCTTGTGTTCGACTTCATCTACACAGAAAGGCTGTCCCTGAACTTTATTAAGTTTTTCAATATCTATCAAATACTCTGCCCTGAGTTTATACCAGAGCTGGCCCATATTGTTTTCTGGTACTAAAACCTTTGGAAATTTCTCTAGTGTTTCTTTTAAATCATTCGGTAAAGGATTCAGATATCTGAGATGTAAACACGCAACCTGATACCCCGCCTTTAAAAGCTTTTGCACTGCTTGCCTAATCACTCCATAAGTACTGCCCCAACCTAAAACAAGAAGTTTGGCTTTCGGATCACCAAAAACCTCTAGTGGCTTGATCTCCGAAGCAACTCTGGCTACTTTTTCAGCACGGAGTTTGACCATTTTTTCATGGTTTAGTGGTGCATGACTAACTTTGCCTGAGCGGTCTTCTTTTTCTAAACCCCCAATGCGATGTTCAAGTCCTGGAGTACCAGGAATTGCCCAAGGTCTTGCCAGAGTTTCGTGATCTCTATCATATGGCAGAAAACCTTCTGTCTGTGTTCTGTACGAAACTTTTATTTCTGGCAGTTCATTTTCTGCGGGAATTTTCCAAACCTCAGAGCCATTGCCAATTAAGCCATCACTCAAAACAATCACTGGAGTCATGTAACGAAGTGCAACTCGCGAAGCTTCATATAATGTATAAAAACAGTCTTTGGGTGATTGAGCAGCCATAACAACTACTGGAGACTCTCCGTGCCTACCCCAAAGTGCTTGAAAAAGATCGGCCTGTTCTGTTTTGGTAGGCAATCCAGTCGAAGGCCCTACTCTTTGTACGTTTACTATCACCATAGGAAGCTCAGAAATCACAGCTAGATTAATAAACTCACTCTTTAACGAAAATCCAGGACCCGATGTGGTTGTTGCTGCCAAGGATCCTCCATATGACGCACCCAGTGCGGCACCAATTGCTGCAATCTCGTCTTCTGCTTGAAAAACAGTGACACACTCCTTGTAGCGACTTAGCTCTTGCAAAATATCTGTAGCAGGTGTGATGGGGTAACTCCCCAAAAATAATGGCACGCGACTAGCACGAGATGCCGCGACAAGTCCTAAGGCTGCAGCTATATTTCCTGTGATTTGTCTATAAGTACCGGCTTGTATGCTTTGTTGTTTGACCTGAGTGTATGTCTTTTTAAATACTCCATGCTCGCCATATTCCCAACCTGCTTCGAAAGCTATTTTATTTGCTTGTAGGATTTCTGGCTTGGACTTAAATTTTCGCTCAAGCCATTTTAAAGTATATTCTTTTTTTCGATTAAAAAGCCTATAAGTCAATCCCAAGGCAGTGAGATTTTTGCATTGGTCGACTTGTTTTGGACTTAAGCTTATTAATCCAGCTAAGGCATTTTTAGTAATTGTTTGTATTGGGATTTTATACACGTCATAATCTTTCAGGCTTTGGTCCAACAGAGGATTAGATGGCATACCAGCTTTTTCGAGATTTTTTGCACTAAATGAATCTTCGTTCACTAAAATCACTCCCCCTTTTTTTACAATGGAAAGGTTCACTTTGAGTGCCGGAGGATTCATGGCAACCAAGACATCTAAGAAATCACCTGGAGTATAAATTTCATCGGATCCAAAACAAATCTGAAAACCAGAAACACCAGCCACTGTGCCCTGTGGTGCACGAATCTCGGCAGGATAATCCGGCAGTGTAGCAACGTTTTCTCCCATCATTGCGGCTGTTGATGTAAACAGATCCCCGGCCAGTTGCATTCCGTCACCAGAATCTCCAGCAAAGCGAATTACGGACATTGTCAGTTCTTCCTTTTGTTCAAGGTGAGAAGTAGGTGTTTCCATGTGTTCTCCATTTCTTAAGTGCCATTTAAAGCCGCCAGCAAACTCAAGCAAACATTTTTAGCATCACCAAAAATTAAAGCGCAATTGTCATAATAAAATAAAGCATTGTCCACACCTGCATAGCCAGGTTTCATGGATCGTTTTACCATATAAACTTGTTTTGCCTTATACGCATCTAAAATAGGCATCCCATAGAGAGGACTTGTTTTGTCAGATTTAGCCGCTGGATTGACTACATCATTGGCACCAATAATTAGAGCGACATCTGTAGAGGCAAATTCGGGATTAATTTCGTCCATCTCGAGTACTGAATCGTAAGGAATCTCAGCTTCTGCCAACAGGACATTCATGTGTCCAGGCATTCTGCCAGCTACCGGGTGAATAGCAAACCTAAAATCCACACCCTTCTGTTGTAAAAACAAATATAGCTCTTTTAATGAATGCTGGGCTTGAGCCACAGCCATGCCGTACCCTGGAACTACAATAACTTTAGAGGCATTTTCTAAAACAAACGCTGCATCTTCAGGTGCGACTGATTTAATTCCTTTTTTTACAGCTTGAGATAACGCAGAACCTTCTCCAGAGTCACCACCAGAGTTTTCGCCAAAACCACCCAAAATCACACTAAAGAAAGATCGATTCATAGATTTACACATTATGTAAGAAAGAATGGCACCACTACTACCTACCAAAGCTCCAGTTGTAATTAGCAGATTATTTTTTAATGTAAAACCAGTAGCTGCCGCCGCCCAACCCGAATAAGAATTAAGCATCGAAACAACTACGGGCATGTCAGCCCCACCAATTGGCAAAATAAGCAAAAAACCCAAGGCTAAAGCAATAACAGTAGCGGTAATAAACGGCAACACACCTGGGCTATAAACAAATTGTATAGAAAATACAAGCATCACCAAAGCCAAGAACAAATTAAAAAGGTGCTGTCCTTTAAATATAAGTGAATTAGAACTTAAAATCGCCTGCAACTTTCCAAAAGCAATGAGAGAGCCTGTAAAAGTTACGGCTCCGATAATACTGCCAATAATAATTTCAATTAATAATACTGTTTCTAGTTGTCCTGCTACTTGTCTGGCTGCGTCATGTAATATAAATGTACCAAATGCTACTAAAACAGCTGCCAAGCCCACAAAACTGTGCAGGCAAGCCACTAATTGTGGCATTGCAGTCATCTGAATTTTAAGAGCGACAATAACACCAATGACCGCACCTAGAGAAATACCTGCAAAAATCCAAGTATAATTTTTTACATCTGGGTGAAAAAGTGTTGTGATCACAGCTATGACCATCCCAACCATGGCATAGACGTTGCCACGCACTGCCGTTTTAGGTGAGCTTAGTCCCTTAAGACCGAAAATAAATAATATTGTAGCTATAAGATACATCGCTGCAAAAATATCAGGATTTAAATTTAGCATTATATAAACTCACTTTTTTTTTCTTAAACATCATAAGCATACGATTTGTTACGATAAATCCACCAAAAATATTAATCGAAGCTAAAAGTACAGCAAAAAAACCTATAAAAATCGAAAAGCCACTCCCTAACTCTGCGTGATCTACTCCGGCTATCAAAATTGATCCCACAATGACGATAGCACTAATTGCATTTGTCACAGCCATGAGTGGAGTGTGCAAAGCCGGAGTAACTCCCCAGATTACGTGGTAACCCACAAAACAAGAGAGCACAAAGACATAGATCCCGAGCATTGTTGGACTCATATTTTAACCTTTCACTTTAACCTTTCTCCATGACGCGTCACCATTGCCGCTAAAATAATCTCGTCGTTTAGATCAATAACTAGGCTTGGTTTGTCGTCTTTTATCTGCACCATTAGTGACAATAAATTAAATAGGTTTTTAGCATAAAACAAACTAGCGTCATGTGCTAGAAGAGCCGGAAAATTTTTTATACCAACAATGGTGACTCCATATGTTCGCACGATTTTTCCTGCTTCTGTGAGAGCGCAATTGCCACCCGTAGCGGCAGCTAAATCTACAATAACAGAGCCTAAAGACATTGATTTGACTACTTCTTCTGAAACCAAAATAGGTGCTTTCTTGCCTGGAACACTGGCTGTGGTAATAATGATATTGCTCTTTGCTAAACTTTGTGAAAGTGCAGTTTGGAGTTTTTCTTTTGCAGTTTGAGAGAGTTCTTTGGCATAGCCTCCATCACCTACCCCGCTTTCTTCGAGTTTTACTTCGAAAAATTTTCCGCCTAATGACTGGACTTGTTCTTTTACTTCGGGGCGGACATCGTAGGCTTCGACTACAGCTCCGAGGCGTTTTGCGGTAGCAATGGCCTGGAGTCCAGCAACTCCCACACCTAGGATAAATACTCTAGCAGCCTTAACAGATCCTGCCGAAGTCATGAGCATCGGAAAAAAGCTCTTATAATGGTATACGGCTTCGATCACAGCTCGATAGCCTGCGATATTAGCTTGTGATGATAACGCATCCATGCTTTGTGCCCGCGAAATACGAGGTATGAGTTCCATTGCAAAACTTGTAACACCATGCAGGGCAAGTTTATTTAGAACTTCAGTATTTTGATGTGATTCAAGGAAAGAAATAAGCAAAGAGTTTTTCTTCATTAATGAGACTTCACTCAGAGTTGGGGGATTTACTTTTAATACAATATCCGACTGCCACGCTGTATTTGTGTCTACTAAGGTGCAGCCTTCTTTTTGAAAGTCTGTGTCAGAAAAGCCAGCGGTAAGGCCTGCTGATTTTTCAATAAGGATTTCCAGTCCTAGTTTTTTATATTTTTTTATCAAATCTACTGTCAAAGCTACGCGCGACTCGCCCTCACGCGTTTCTTTTGGAACTCCAAGTGTCATATACATGTAATAGATTCCTTTAAGAGCTGAAATGTGAATTTATTTTTACACGAAGATCGCGAGATATTCCATAAGATATTCTATGGAAAATTTTAAAAATAATACTAGAGTAATGTGCTTAGATACTGTAATTTTAATATTATAAAAAATAAC
The DNA here is from genome assembly GCA_016194835.1 of Deltaproteobacteria bacterium. Classification (GTDB taxonomy): domain Bacteria; phylum Bdellovibrionota; class UBA1018; order UBA1018; family UBA1018; genus JACRAO01. The sequence continues at coordinate 6,579 of JACQAU010000103.1, read as the reverse complement.
ACTTAGGGCCTGTCCATGAATAAACTAGAACATGGGACAATAAGACACACCTATCTTTAAAATCTACTTATAAACTAAAGGATATTTTTCTGGAAAATCTAAAGATTCTAAATCTAAATCTACATCCAGATGTGACCAATGCAAAATGTGATCATGCAAGAGAGTAACAGAATGAATTTCGAATATTTTAGCATCTTTAAACCAAGGATAATCTTGAAAGGAAAGAAAATATTCTTTATTACTCACCAGAACCCAAATTCCATTAGTTGAAATATGAGTAATTTCAACTTCTGAAGTGTTTTTCCCAAGCTTCTGTAATTTCACGATTTTTTTCCTCAACGGCCCTTTGAATTTCTTTTAACTGTTTCAATGAAAGGCCATTATTTTCAGCAAGAGCTACAATAGGTTCGATCCAAAATTTAGCTTCTCCATCCGGACAACTAATATGGATATGCATTCTTTTTTCCTCCCTTGAAAAAAAGAAAAAACGATAACTTTTGAATTTAAATACTGTTGGACTCACTCACATACATTACTCAAAAATTATAACATTTTCTACATTAAAATTTCTATGTTACGGACTTTGAATAGACATTAAGGGACCTATTTATTCAAGACGTTTTGGCACTTCGATCGGTATTAACCTAAGCCCAGAAGTTATTGATTATTTTAAAATAATGGCTGAACAAACAGACATTCCTTATCAAAAGCTGATTGATTTCTACCTTCTTGATTGTGTAATAAGATGTCAGAAACTTGCTTTAAAATGGGCAGCTAAAAATCTTAACTTTTTAGAGAAGCGAGGGATCAGTGCTGAGGCGTGGGGGTGAAATATTCTGGGATAACATCTTTGTAACTAGTCAGCAGTTTCTATAGTTCAAAGAAACTCTGTGTCAGTGAGCGGTGTCTGTGTCTGTGCCAGATGACCTCCCGAATAACGCAAGCAAGGTCTGAACTTCCCTGAGTGAACCTAGAGCAATGAAGTAGAATTTTCTGCGATCAGGACTTGTAGGCTTAGCAGAGCCCTCAGCGAGGTTGAGGGGAATACTGAGCAATGCCCTGTCAAAATGAGTATGGGGGTACCTGTTTTGACAGGATGTTAAAAATGGGATATTATTTATAAATGCCGCATCAAAGATTTCGTTTTTTAGAGGTTGTAGCTAAAAAAGCGCTAGGATTTAGCACGATTTTGGGTCTCATTGGTCAACGTCAGGTCGGAAAAACAACTCTTGCACAGTCACTTCGTGCGGAAAAAGGAGAATATATCTCTTTTGATTCCAGGGATTTTCTACGGCAGGCTGAGTCGGAGCCGGAAGTTTTCTTGCTCAATAGAAAGAGACCTTTTGTGATTGACGAATGTCAGCTTTGTCCAGTTATTTTCCCTGCGCTCAAAGAAGCTGTTAGATTGATGCCTGAGCGTGGACGATTTATTTTGACTGGATCAGTTCGTTTTTCTAGTCGCAAAGCGATTCGAGAGTCGCTTACTGGCCGCATTTTAAATCTCGAAATTTTACCCATGACCATTGCAGAAGTTTACTCAAGACCGCTGCCTTCTCTTGTAAATCAAGTTCTTGAAGTCAAACACCTTGAAAAATTCAGTCCGAAAAAAATTGACACTGAAATTCTCACTCAAAGAAATGAAGAATTTTTTCATTACATACGCCGAGGAGGACTCCCTGGGATTTGTTTTGGCCGTAATGAGGCGTTTAGAAAAATAAAATTCGAGTCTCATATCGAAACCCTTTTGGAAAGAGATTTAAGGCTTTTGAGCGCAACTACGCTTCCTTTGCCTGTTTTAAAAAATATATTAGAAACTTTGTCTACTCTTCAAGGTCAGGCTTTGGATCTTGCAGCCTTTTCGCGAAAAGTACGAATCACACCAAAAACTTTGAATTCACTGTTACAAGCATTTGAGAGTATGTTTTTGATTCGTAGGCTCCTTCCCTTAGGAGGAGGGATAAAAAAACCAGTTTTTTATTTTGAAGACCAGGGCATGGCTTCTTATTTGTGTGCTGCTCATCCACCTGATGCAAATAATGACTTACTTCGTGGTTTGTTTGCGAATCTGCGTGCTAGTTTTCAATATCGACCTGATTATTCTGATTTTCACACTTATCATTACAGAACACGTGGTGGAGCCGAAATTCCACTTGTTTTTCGTGGTGGGAAAGGCACACTAGGAATTTTACCGTTTGCCGGGGGGGATACCCTTCCACCTGCAATTCTTGGAAGTAGCAGAAGCTTTTGTAAAAATTTTACAGGCTCACGAGTATTGGTGATTTCCTATGGGCAAAAAGTTCAGCTCTTAGATCAGAATGTTTTGCATATTCCATTAGGATATGTCATCTAATCGAGCGCCAAATTGAGGTATCCGTGCAGAGGTGTGGGGATAGCAACAAAACCAAGTGTCGTATAAGGTTTAAATTTCAACGTGATTCCCAGAGGGTATTTGCTTCTAGATTCTCTAAAAAATAACGCCAAGGGAGTACATCAATCCCATCACGAGTTTTTAATTTCTCTTTCCCAAGATAAACTAAAATTCTTCTTTTAATAGACTTCAAATCAGAAATAGCATTTAATCCTTTGAAAAATTCCGGTTTAATTTTGTTAGACACTTTAGCTTCAATTGCTATCAGATCCTTTCCTCTTCTAAGAAGAAAATCAACTTCAATATCCTTTACTTCTAATGGGGACCAATAAAACATTTCCTCAAATAAATTTCGATAACTTTGATAACTTCGCAGTGTTTGCGCAATCCAACCCTCAAAAAGACTTCCACGCTCTTCAATCGCCACTTCTCCAAGTTGTCCTTTAGCAGCTCTTACAAGTCCTGGATCAATCCAATAAAGCTTGGGATGTTTCCTCTCTCTGACTTTTAGTTTGGTAAAATAAGCCGGTAATCGAAAAGTAAACAAAGTATCTTCGAGCACATCAAGAAAACCCTCTACCGTTGTTCTCTCTACGCCTACATCTCTTGATACACCAGAAACATTGATGACCTGAGCATGAAATAGAGCTGCAACAGGTAAAAATCTTACAAATCCCTGTAGATTTCTCACTAGGGCTTCAGCTCTGATTTCCTCTTTTAAGTAAGTTTGAACATAAGCTTTTAATCGTTCTGAGGGATCTGCTTCGGAAGCAATAATTAATGCCACAGCTCCAAATCGTAGAGTCTTCTCCAGATTAAAGTCCTTTCCCATTTCTTCAGGCAAAAGAGGATACATTTCTCGTACCAACGCTCTACCAGCAAGCAAGTTCACTCCGGCTCGTCTGAGTTTTCTAGCACTAGAACCAGTTAAAATAAATTTTAGTTTTTTTTCTTCAATAAACCGATGAATTTCATTTAATAAAAATGGAGCACGTTGGATTTCATCTACGACCACCCACGCGCCAGAAGAAAGGCTCTCAATCTCCCCTGTGAAATAGACAGGATTTAAAAGAATCTTTTGATAAAGTTCTTCATTTAAAAGGTTAATCGTTTTAGCAATTTTGGGTAACTTTGAAGTCCAAGTGCTTTTACCACTTCCCCGAACTCCAAATAGAAAAAAAGAAGAATGCTCTGTCTTTTTTAATATACGATGATAATTGTCGATCGCCATGCCATCCTCCTGTGTTAGTCTAAGGACTTGTGACAAAATAGAATCTGCAAGTCCTCATCCCATTTTACGCCGAAAATTGAGATCATTGTATACAATTTTATTATATTTAGCAACATTAAATCGAGATTTTAGAGCCTTGAGCCGTATCTCGGAGCTGCAGCTCAAGGCTCTAAAATCTCGGTCAAAATGGGTGATTTGTTGTGTGTTTTTCGGCTAGACATAAACATTACTCAAAAATTGGAGTATTTTCTATATTAGAATTTCTATGTTACAGTCTTTGAATGGATATTCATGGACCTATTTATTCAAGACGTTTTGGCACTTCGATCATTATTAATCTAAGAGATCACAAAAATGAGAAAAATTGTACGTGGAGGTGTATTTATTGCCCATGGAAGAAGGAAAACTTGATTACAAAGTCGCCAGAAGAATTTCCGAGCAGGACAGCCGGAAATCAAAATTTTATGACAGAATCATTAGTTAAGCTTCGTCGTCTAACCCAAAGCCAGTCCGATCTAAAATCTGTTATTCTGTCTGGCAACTCAGATCCAACCAATTACCGTGGATTTGAAGAGTTAGTTTCGGAAATCATCGCTTTTCGTAAGACACAAAAAGGTGCGTGGTCTTTAGTGTGTTTTACAAACGGTGTGGCACTAGATAACGAGTCCGTGTTAAATGCGTGTGAGTCAGTGGACGAAATTTGGGTAAAGCTCGATTGCTCAAACATCGCACTTTTTCAGAAACTTAATCGTCCTGTTACACAAGCAGAGTCATTTAAAAAACAAGTAGAGAATATTGGCAAACTCCATGCTCCGTGCATTCAGACCATGCTTTGGAGAAACCAAAAAGATTTTGAATATCAAAACTGGACCCCAGAAAACCTAAAAGGACTTATTGATATTTATGAGCAACTCAAACCAGCTTATGTGCATTTACTGACTCCAAAACAAGAATCATTATTTTCTGCCATACAGCCAGTGGGACATGAGGGGATGCATGGTTTTGCTCTTAGGATTGAGGAGCGAGGTATCAGCGCAGAGGTGTGGGGGTAGCAACAAAACCTAGTCCATAGAAAAATTATGATATTATTTCTATAGCAGTCCAATAGTTATTACTTGCTTTCATATATGCACCTTAGTATAAAAACGCCAAGACAATGCCAGTCACAGCGTACGCAGCCTTTGAAAAAGGCCATAAATTAGATACTTTTTCGTATGACCCCAAACCACTTGGGGCATACGATATAGAAATCACCATCTCCCACTGTGGAGTTTGTCACTCTGATTTACACTTGATCGATAATGACTGGGGATTTAGCAAATATCCACTCGTTCCAGGCCACGAAATTATCGGCAAAATCACACTAAAAGGCTCCTCAGTTAGTCATCTTAAGATAGGCGATCGCGTAGGAGTAGGCTGGCAAAGATCCAGTTGCCTCGAGTGCGAATGGTGCCTAAAAGGTGACGAAAATCTCTGTTCCAGACAAGAAGCAACTTGCGTAGGTCATTTTGGAGGATTCGCCAAACAAGTGCGAGTAGACAGCCGTTTTGCATTTAAAATCCCTGAAAACTTAGATTCTGAAAAAGCCTCGCCACTTATGTGCGGCGGAATAACCGTTTATTCGCCACTTCGTGTATTTGGTGTAAACGCAAGCCATAGAGTTGGTGTTTTAGGGGTGGGCGGCTTGGGTCACCTGGCTATTCAGTTTGCCAAAGCTATGGGCACTGAAGTCACCGCATTTACAACTAACCCGGAAAAAAAAGAAGAACTCAAAACACTAGGAGCAAATAGCGTTGTAATTACTTCTGACAAACATGAGTTAAGAAAATGCCATCAGAGTTTAGATATTATTATTTCTACTGTTTTCGTAAATTTGGATTTTGCCAAATATTTGCAATATTTAAGGCCCAATGGGAAACTTGTTTTTGTTGGTGTTCCAAGTGAACCGTTGCAAATTCCTCCAGTTGCTCTACTGGATGGCAGAAAATCAATCTCTGGCAGCCCAATTGGTGGACGAGCTTTGATTCAAGAAATGCTCACCTTCAGTGAACGACATAATATTAGCGCCATGACAGAAGTTTTTTCTCTCGATGATGTCAATCACGCAATTGAAAAAGTAAGAAAAAATCAAGTACGTTACCGTGCTGTGTTGGTAGCTTAGTTTTATGAAGAAGACCACAACAATTGTAATTACACCAGGCGATCCGGAGGGCATTGGTCCAGAAATTGTTTGGAAAACTCTCTCTCACAAAAGTGGCAAATATAAAAACATTAACCTCATTTGCATAGGTGCCACTAAACCGTTTTCAAAATTAAAGCCATTAGCAAATCTGTCTTTTATTGCTGCTCCCACCAAATCAAACACGAAATGCTTGGCTGGTTTCCAATCCGGCTGGGCGATAGAGAAAGCCGTCAGTCTTTTGCTAGAAAAAAAAGCCCATGCCCTCGTTACTGGGCCAATTCATAAAGAACGCTTAAACCTAGGTGGATATCACTTTAACGGCCATACCGAATTCTTAGCAAATCTCTGCAAAATTAAAAAAGCTACCCAAAAAGCTACAATGCTGCTAGCCAACTCAAAATTAAAAGTCTCATTACTCACCACCCATGTTGCTATAAAAGATGTTTCAAAGCATATTACATATGAAAATATTTTTAACACTATATCAAATACCTCAATCGCTTTGAAAAACTGGTGGAAAATTAAGAAACCAAAACTTGCTGTTTGTGCATTGAACCCACACGCTGGCGAAAATGGACTTTTTGGAACAGAAGAAAAATCCATTATTATCCCTGCAATTGAAAAAATAAAGAAACTCTATCCCTCTTTTGGCGCTATCAGTGGGCCATACCCGTCAGATACTTTGTTTGTAAAACATCTGTATGCTTCGAAATATGACGCTATAATTTGCATGTATCATGATCAAGGATTGATACCAGTTAAGCTTATTGATTTTGCTAATACTGTTAACGTAACACT
>JACQAU010000102.1 GCA_016194835.1 Deltaproteobacteria bacterium | reverse complement strand
CTTTTAGCATTTGAAAATGCTTTGTCCATATTTATGGATGAAACTAATCTATTGACGTTTATGGCCTATGTTCATCTTAATGAGAAATTAAGGGATGAGGGTACAAATTGTGAAGAAGAGGTTGAAAAAACAAAGGTAAAAATATTTTCCAGAAATGATCTTTACTTGGCCTTAGACTTTCAGAAACCCACACAAGGAAATGAAATAACCTTGCGAACAGAGACTCTAAAAACGTTTGTTAAGAACGGAGCACATTTAGAAGCTGTCGCAAGAGAAAAATACAATAATTTGATGCAAGAATTAGTAAAGCTTGAATTAGATTTTGAAAAAAATTTAAGAGAAGACAAAACAGTACTTAGTTTTACTTTAGATGAGTTTGAAGGGATATCCCAAGAATTAATTAAATCTTTTGGTGAACCACAAGACGGAAAGTATTCTGTTAAGGCAAATGAACCAAATTATGTACAGTTCCTCGAAAATGCTAAAAACGAAGAAACAAGGAAAAAAATGTACTTGGCGTTTTTAAATCGTGCCGCAGAACAAAATACAGACTTACTCCAAAGGGCACTAAAATTAAGACATGAGCTGGCAAAGCTTTTAGGTTTTAATAATTGGGCAGATTTTAAAATAAATGATCGTATGGCTAAAAGTGCACAGGTTGTAAAAAAATTTTTAGAAGGTCTAAGAGAAAAGTTTCAGCCCAAAATAAAAGCAGAATTAGCAGAACTAAGACAATATAAGAAATTACAGACAGGAAGTGATGTAGAGTTGCAAGCCTGGGATATTTTTTATTTTAGTAATCAAGTTAAAAAAGAAAAACCCAAGAGATGGAAAGTATGACCATTTTGCAGCATTTACAGTGATCTCTGGTGCATCAACACAAAATGGATATCAAGAGCCTGTTTCTGTTATTGTTGGTAATTTCAATCCCCCGGCAGATGGTAAACCATCATTATTAAGCCATGATGAGGTAGAAACTATGTTTCATGAGTTTGGCCACATTATGCATCAAACTCTAACAAAAGCACCTTTCGCTAGTCTGTCGGGTACTTCGGTAAAAACCGATTTTGTCGAAGCTCCTTCTCAAATGTTAGAAGAATGGGTTTGGAACAAAGATATTTTGCGTACACTTTCAGGACATTACAAAAATAATGACGAAAAACTTCCTGAAGAAGTGCTTAAGACTATGATGGATCTTAGGAAATATGATTATGGAAAATCTTACACTAAACAAGTACTTTATGCTCTTTTTGATTTATCAATCCATTCTTCTTCAGAACCAGTTTTAGACGTGACAACATTCTATAATGATCTCCATGAGCAAGTGATGGGATTTAAGGCCGCTCAAGGCAATCACTTTCCTGCTACTTTTGGACATCTTATGAGTGGGTACGAAGCAGGTTATTATGGTTACCTCTGGTCAGAAGCATATGCTGCCGATATGTTCACTCGTTTTGAACACGATGGGCTTCTTAATCCACAAGTAGGAATGAATTATAGACATATAATTTTAGAGCAAGGTGGCATGCAAGATCCATTTGTTTTATTAAAAGAGTTCTTGGGGAGAGAGCCAGATTCAGAAGCGTTTTATAAAAAATTGGGTCTCACCCTAAAATAAACTCAGGCTGCTTTTCTAAACTCATGTGCTCTAAGACCGTGTCGTCTTAAGAGGCGTAAGAAATTGCTGCGGTCCAATTTTGCTTCTCGTGCAGCAGAAGATACATTGCCTTGGTGTCTATCAAGTGCAGCGGCTAAGTAGTCTTTTTCGAAATGACTGTTCCATTTTTTCTTAAGCTGCATGTAACTTATATACCCCAAGCTTTCTGGAGCGGCATTTGGCGAAATAACTAGTTCTAATTTTTTTTCGCTATTAGTGGGTGAATCTAATAAGGCTTCTTGCGCGTGGAAGCTTATTGCTTCAGCAAGAGAAATAGGGCTATTGGCATTTGATATTAGCGCAATTCGTTCCATTAAGTGTATTAGCTCGTGTGCATTTCCTGGCCATGAGTAATCTATCAGAAATCTCTCAAGATCTTCTGAAAATCCGGGAAATGTTTTTCCTCTTAGTCTGAAAGCTTTTTCTACAAAAAAGTGGGCCATATTCAATATGTCGTCTTTGCGTTGCCTTAAAGACGGAAGTGCAATAGTAATTTCGCTAATTTTTTGATGTAAATCTTCTCTAAAATAACCTAATTTTACTTTGTCATTACAGTCAAAATCTCCACCAAATATTAATCTCACATTGGCATTATGATTGACAGAACTGTTCGTTGGTACAAAGCTTTTTTCTAAAATAAATCTAAGAAGTTTTGACTGCAAATCGCGGCTTAGTGAGCTTATATTGTCTAAAAAAACTGTTCCATGTTCTGCAAGGTCAAAAATGCCATAGGTTTGAGTATTGCCAAAAAGTTCATTTTCTAATTCTGTGTCAGTGTATGAAGCACAGTGTATGTGAAACCATGGCTCTTTTCCTCTTCGTGAGCTTGCACAAATAATTCTTGCGATGCCTTCTCTTTCTGTTCCTTTTTCTCCTAAAATTAATATATTTGATTTTTCTTCGTCACCGCGCATGGCTTCTTTACGCAACTGAGATATTGTTTCGTTTACGGAGTGCATTGAAGCAGATTTTGAAAAATAACGAAACTGATCTTCTGTTTTCCCTTCGAGTCTTTCTAGTCTTTTTTCTAATTTCTGTAGATATTCATCAGATTCTTCGGGGGATGAATTAGTTAAAATTTCTGGTCTGATCATGGATCTCTCCTTCTAATGTACTGACTAACGTACAAGTGGGCATTATTAATGGTTTCAAACAAACTCTATAGTTCTTTTCGGACACAAGGAAAAAAAATAAAGGACACACATATAATTAGATCAGTTTCCTTGCTATGTGTCAAAAAAATACTAATATTAAATAATTATAGTTTATTTACTTTTTAGTCTTTGCTTGGGGCTTGTGAATAAATAAAAGTTACAAGTCCTTATGGTTCTTTGTAGGTATAGTTTTGTTGTCTAAAATTTCTAAGTTCCCATTTCTTATTGTCTCTTTTTACTACATAATTTGGCATAAGTGGGATTTTTCCGCCTCCGCCTGGTGCGTCTACTACATAATGAGGTACTGCCATTCCGCTGGTCCATCCCCTTAAATTTTCAATAATATTAATTCCAACCTCAATTGGGGTTCTGAAATGACTAATACCCTGCGACATGTCACATTGAAAAATGTAATACGGTCTTACACGCATCATAAGAAGTTTATGATTTAACATTTTTACTGTTTTTGGATCATCGTTAATGCCTTTTAGTAAAACCATCTGATTATTAATTACGCAACCCGCATCTGCGAGTTTAGCACACGCATCAAATGACTCTTGTGTGCATTCTTTTGGATGATTAAAGTGTGTGTGAATAAAAACAGGGTGGTATTTTTTTACCATGTTGACAAATGCATCTGTAATTCTTTGTGGCAAAGTCACCAAATTTCGAGTACCCAGTCTAAACACCTCAATATGATCCATTGCTCTTAGGCGAGATAAAATATATTCAAGTCTTTCATCAGAATTTGATAGTGGGTCTCCCCCTGAAATCACAACGTCACGAATTTCCTTGTGAGATTCAATATAGACTAAACCATCTTCGAGTTGTTTTTGCGCTGTCGCACTCGAAGGATCTGACACTTTGCGCTTCCTTGTACAGTGTCTACAGTAAACTGGGCAGTTATGAGTTGTATAAAACAATACGCGATCAGGATATCGGTGTGTCACACCTGGTACTGGCATATCTCGCTCTTCCGCCAAAGGATCTTCATATTCTTCTGGTAAAATATGCAGTTCTCCCATTTTGGGAACCGATTGGAGTCGTATGGGACAATTGGGGTCGTTTTTATCAATCAAAGAGGCATAATAAGGAGTTATTCCCATATTGAACATTTCATGAGATTTGGCAAAAGCTGTGCGTTCTTCCTCTGTGACAGCAATAACTTTTTCTAATTGTTCCATTGATTTAATTCTTTTTTGTTGTTGCCAGATCCAGTTGTTCCAATCTTTTGCATCACAATCCCTCCAGATTGTAGGCTTATTGTAGCTAATAAATCTGTCTCTAACGTTATTTTTTGTTACTATTTCGTAAGACATAATAAAAACCTCGTTTTAACCAGATGTGTCACTAAAAATAATGCTTTGCAATATCGTTTATTTTTAAAAAACTTCTCATCTTTTTTAATAACACCTAGTTCATCTTGTGAACAACCCCAAAGTAGGTGTAGTTTTAATATATTATGTTATCACATCTTTTTTTAGGAATGTCTTTAGTTGGTGCAGAGTGGGTTCTTTATATATTAATTATTTTATCTGTTATTTCTGTTGCTATTATGTTTGAGAGAGCTTTTTTTTATAAAGCTGCATCTCGAAACGTGAATGTGATCAAGAATGATATTAGAATTGCCATAACTCAAAGCAAATTACCAGATAGGCTAGATAATGCGTTTAAGGTTATTAAAGTACATACTAAGTCTAATCAATATGAACAAAATATGGGATTACACGTAAGCTTTGTACTATTAAATTTCATTAAAGATAAAAGCTACTCGGTCGAAGTTTTAAACCAAATAGCCCAAGATGCTATGATACAAACAAAAATTCTTTGGGATAAAAATTTGGCAATATTAGCTACCATAGGAAACAATGCACCTTTTGTCGGCTTATTTGGAACTGTATTGGGGATTATCAGGGCATTTCATGATTTATCACAGCAAGTAGGCACCGGGGTACAGACAGTGACCGCTGGAGTTGCTGAAGCGCTTATTGCAACGGCGATTGGTATATTGGTTGCCATTCCGGCGGTTGTGGCTTTTAATCTTTTTCAAAAAAGAGTGAAAACTGCCCAACTAGAAGCTGAAGCACTAAAGAGTTTTATAATTGGTCAAATGGCAAATTATGGCAACTGACTTAAATACGAGTGATGAAGAACTGATTTCTAATATTAATGTTACACCGTTGGTGGATGTTGTATTAGTGCTTTTAGTGATTTTTTTAATTACCGCACCTGTGATTTATCAATCAGCTATTAAAGTTCAGTTACCAAAGGCTATGTCGGGAGAATCTGGGTTAAAATCTCCGCTCCAATTTATTATTACACAAGGTGGTGATATTTTCTGGGGAAGTGAAAAAATGGATTGGTCACTCTTGGTAAAACGACTTGCAGAGCAAAAGAATTTATATACAAATCAGTCAGCCCAGACAGCCCAGACAGCAATGATTAGTGCAGATGAGAAAACACCACATGGCCTTGTGATTAAGTTAATGGACTTGTTAAGGCAATCGGGTCTCAGTCGTTTTGCCTTAAGTGTGGAGCAGGGTGTGAAGAGTGAGTAAGGTTAGTATAGAATAAATACCAAATTGCGCACGAACACAAAAATGGCATATAGTTATAGACAATTAAAAAGAAGTTCCTCCCTGGGAGTATGCTGTTTATTGCATTTGGTGCTAAAATCGGTATAAGAATTACTGAAACTAAATACTTCTGAGGAAGTTCCATTAGGGCGTAAAGCGCCGGAAGCAAAATAATAACATAACTGTAGTCTTTCATCCTGGGAATTGCTACTACGTATGTTGCGCAAAAAAATAAAATCACTTTCTTGATGTCATAGGTTTTATTTCTATGTTGAAAGTTTTTAATTGCAGAGTAACTGAGTGGAACAATTATAACGAATAGTAGTAAGTATAGTAACTTTGGTATTCCTGATAACTCACCAAATAGCTCACCAAATAACTCAAGTAACCCGTGTGCTTTAGCCAGGGGATATTGGTGAAGATTTTGTACAATATTAGCAAACGATACAAAATATTCAGGCCAAATAAAATAATTAACTGAAAATATTAGCGAAAAAATTCCAGCTGATCCAATTACGGGTAACCAATATGGTTTCTTGTGAATCACTAATGGTAATAACAGGAAAACAATTGGTATCAGTTTAATTTGTGAAATGATGGCAATACAAATGCAATATGGCCAGATTCTAGCATTTAATAGGAAAATAAAACTAGACCAGATTACAAGCTGCTCAAATGCAGAGACATTTCCTGTGGCTAGATCAATATAGAGAGTTGAGTTAAACGCAAAAATAAAGTAAAAAATAGTCAAAAAATTATTCTTAAGTGGTAGAAAATATCTACTCCAAATCATAAATAAGATAATGTAAGTTAAAAGCTTTAGAACCAGCCAAATAAAATACCCAGCTTTAGCTGAAAGCAAAGACAGCCACTCAAAACAAATAATAATTAAAGGAGGGTAGCTGTATCCAACTCCAGAATAAGTTGGACGTTCGGTGATCATTTGCAGATTTTTATGCTGATAGGGATCAAGGCCCAGATTAAAGGCTTTTACGGATTCATGCATATTATAATAATCCCATTGTTCAGCAGAAGGGCGAAACGCCACAAGACAGAACAAGAAAATGGCAAAAATCCACGACAGCTTATCAAGTACTCTATTGGTTGCTTTCATGATGAATATGTCCTTAATTTTACGCGCCTAGGAGGATTTGAACCACCGACCTTCGCATCCGTAGTGCGACGCTCTAATCCAACTGAGCTATAGGCGCATAATTTTTGTTTATAACATACCGGATAATAATTTGATTTAAAGAATAAATCAAACGAACTATATCAGGTATTTATACATTTTCCGCCTAGGAAAAACTTGCCCCTTGAGTCATTTTTTTTATTACCGATATGTTTCTTGAGAGCTGCTTTTAAATCAAATGTCCAAGGAGGGATATGTAAAATGGAATACATTAAAAATCACAAAACTGTTTCCCCGTGAAAATCAGAATATTGGGTTTTACCGTAAACAAATAATAGCGCTTATCCAACGATGTCCAGAAAAAGCTGCTACTATATTGTCTCAATGGTTAAAGTGGAACCGATCACATCAATCTTGCAAATAAACTTGCAAATAAAAATCTCCAACTACTGTCCAGATGTTTTCCGATCTGCTTTAGCGCGTAGTAATTTAATGTACTCAGCATGAGCCCAGCCCAGTGGGGTTGCGGCTCCAGTTGGCAGCCCCTGAAAATCGCCCCCATCCCAAACTTGCTCAGGCAACATGTGTGTGGGTGTTGCCATTTTCTCCATCGCATAAATATATGGATCAACTTGCTGCCCTAAGCTCAAAGCATAATGTCCTCTCTCTCCAGTAAGCAGTGGCCAAAGCATCCCATGTGTTTGTTTTCCTGAAGTGTCGTCATAGTTATATTGATCTCCGGTGTATCGATAATATCCTGGGCCAATACCTTTTAGATCTACCTTAAGATATCGATCATAAATCGAAACTGACTCTCGGATCAAAGGATCTTCGGCCTTACGCACACCAAGTCGCACCAGTTCTAAAAAACCTCCATCTAAAATATCTTTTTCGCGATGCATTCCACCGCCATTTTTTATCCAAAATGTGTATTCTCCATTTGGATCCCAAATTTCATTCCAATCTCCTGCACCTGCGATTCGGATAAAATAATTTCCAGAGTCAAAAAAACCCGTGTGAGTAAACGTCCATGTACTGATATTGTCGCCTTCTTTTGAATTCCATGCTTGGGCTGTAGCTTGATACTGCTTGGCCCGTTCGAAATCTCCCACACTTTGAGCAAACTCAGATGCCTTATAAAGTCCCGCAATCTCTGCTGCAATCGTGGATGGAGAAGCCCCGAAGGCCTCCTCCCATCTTTCCATTGGCGTCCATGGCCCAAAAGCTTGTATAAAATCAGCGGCTTTTCTAACCATTTCCCAAACATCGGTGGCACTTATTTCGCCAGAGAGCCAAAGTTGATGCGCTAAAACAATAGGCAATGCTACCTGATCTAACTGTAGTCCCCCCCAAAAAGACTCGCCGTTACTCCAAGTGTTTTGAAACCAAGAACCTTCTTTCGAATGCTTTCGAAACCCATACTCCCAATCACCACTTTGAGATTTGATTTGTGTATTTTTTAAAAAATCTAATGCCGATTTTGCAGTTTTCGTGTCATCTATCGCTAAAAACGAGGTTGCCATCTGATAGAGATCCCTAGGCCAAATCACATGATAGCCCGCTTTCAAATCTTTTCGAGAGCTACCTTGAACCAATTCAGAATTCCAATCCTCTACATGCTCTCCC
>JACQAU010000101.1 GCA_016194835.1 Deltaproteobacteria bacterium | reverse complement strand
ATGTTGATGTGAACTTGGGCAATGGGATTTCAGGAGAAGATGTTGCAAAGAAAATTTGCGAACATGGATTTAAAAACATATTTTTAGCAACAGGGTATGCGCCAGAGTGCTATCAACATTTGTCATTTCTTAACGACGTTGTGTCCAAAGATCCGCCTTGGTAATGGCCTTGTCCCAAGTATAGCTGAAATTCACAGTTAGGTGGCTCATATTTTCTATGTTGCTATAGTATTTTTTACTGCTTCCTTTTTTTACCTGCACAACCACAAACAACGAGCTCTAAATTAATTATTATTTGCATAGAAAAACAAAGTGTTAAGACAAGGGTTTCTGAACAATCAGAAAGTGCAGAAAATCATAAAGCAGAAACTCTAGCAAAGATCCAAGAAAACACTTCTTTGGCTACTAATGTGTTATTAAGTTCAAAAGTTACTCCGGCGCCGATAGTAAAAAATAATAGCAGCAACAGATATATGCCCAATCACATAAAAAGAAAAGTCTGGTTACGTGATAAGGGAACATGCACGTATGTAAGCGAAATAACAGGTGTGAGATGTAAAAGCAGGTTTGGAGTTGAATATGAGCACATTGTGCCTGTATATCAAGGTGGAACTTCTACCGAAAACAATATTACAATTCATTGTAAAATTCACAACCTCTCACAAGCCATTGCAAAATTAGGTTCAAAAAAAATGTCTTCATATTTGGAATGTCAAAAAACAAAGGTCACGGTGGAAGAAGAACGTTGCCCTTTGCATTCCCTCAAGAAGGTATTGCGATGCTTTCGAGTGTTCTCAGGAGTAGTCGTGCGGTCCAAGTGAACATCATAATTATGCGTACTTTTGTAAAGCTTAGGGAAATGCTTTTAACTCACGAAGATCTCTCCCGTAAAATTAATGAACTCGAAAAAAAATATGATTTTCAATTTAAGACAGTTTTCGTTACGATTCGTGAGCTCATGTTAGAACATACAGTTCCTAAGGTGGTAGACCAGCCTGGGAAACCGGCTGGTCTACCACCTTAGCACCCCAATGGGTTGCCAAAAGCATTGATGTGTTTTCCTTAGGATTCCAGTGTTTGTGCAAAAAACAGACTTCGTGCAACGCTTTTTCTTCTGCTACATGCTCATGGATATCCGCGCCAAGCCCAATTGCACAACAACCACTTTCTTCGTTTGTTATTCTCCCACAACAAACGTGTATTTTTGGATCTGCAGATTGAAGTATGGATGGCATGGAGAAGTTGCAACTGTAATTGATAGAAATCCTTGGATTCGACTAAAAGCTATCTCTGACAAATCTGCTGTCGGGCAAGATTATGTTTGTGTAACAAGCTTTCTCCCAAAAGCTTATACCTAACTGATCATGGAGAATATGACTATATGAATAGCTACTTTGGAGCCCGATCAATATGTGTTGGCTTTACACAATAACATTATGGCAATACCCTACAATCATTCGATCCGGTGTTTTATGAAATAGTTGGAAAAGACTGAGTATTTTGAGGCGACCCAGTTGGCACTGATTTTGCATTATTTATTAATGACTAGCGTGAACTGATAGCAAGAAAATGCTTTCAAATTAAGCATAAAATATGAAAGGAGTAATACTTATGGTGATTAAGGTAATTAAAAAATCAAAAGGAGTTAGAAAGCCAAATTCAATCCGCGATGCAGAGTCAGTGAGGAACTAATAACAATAAATGCGGTCCTAAAATATTAAATTTTTAGGACCGTTTTATTTTGATTATTTTTATATGAATACAGTGTTAAAAAATTCTTTCACACGGTTTTTAATCATGGACGCTCTCTTTGAAGGTGGCAGAATGTTTGTGGGCGCCATATCTATAGCATATCTTTTGCAATCAAATATAAATCTGAAACAAATTGCCATTTTAAAATCAATCCAAGCCCTAACGATCATATTAGGGGAAATACCAACCGGAGTCCTGGCCGATTTGTTTGGACGAAAACGTAGCTTAGAGTTAGCCGTATTTACCTCAATAATCGGATTTTTCTTATATTATTCCGGAGGTCATTTCGCTTTTTTTATTGCAGGTGAAATTCTTACTGCTATTGGACTCTGCTTTTGGTCTGGAGCCTATGAAGCTTTTGCCATAGACCGTGTGCGACTCGAAAGTGAACCAGGTCTTTTAGATCGTTTTTTTCACTTAAATCAAGCAATAAATAGTGCTGCCGTTTTGTTCTTTGGTGGATTAGGGGGTTACATTGGAGGGGTTAAACTCAATTTTCCTTATATTGCTGCAATTATAGTTTTTATCATTCTTGCTGTACTATTATACCAAACAGATCGAGATTATCCTAGAAAACCAATTGCCGCCATTGCTCCGTCTACTTCAAAGTCAAATAAACTCTGGTCTAAATTACTTCCTTATTTTTTAGCTAATGTTGGCATTCAATTATTGATCCAGCCTATGCTTCACTACTGGCAACCATACTTTCAAACATTTGGAAACCAGATTGGCCCAAAAGAGTTAGGTTGGATTTTTTCAAGCTATTGCGGATTATCCATTATTTTTGGTATGGTTTATGCTCGCTATTCAAAGCAAAAATGCGTTCAGTCTTACCAAATGACTGTTATTTTATTTTTATGTAGCAGTCTTATTTATTACGTGTTTTCAATTGTCAAAACCTGGCAAGTTGGCGTTATTCTGTTTGCTCTTTTGCAGGCCACTCTTTCAGTGGCTCGCACTTCTCTAGGAGCTCGTTTAAATGAAAAAATTCCGACTGCTTTTAGGGCATCTGTTCTCAGTATGGTTAGCCTCTTTTCTCGCTTTGGGATGATTGGATCCTTGGCAGTTTTAAGTAAGTTTACAGATCCTGTATACATGTTCTTGTTTTTTTCAGAAATATCTTTAACTATAATGATCGTTGGTCTTTGTGTCTTGATTATTTTTATTGCCTTTAGAAAGAAATGTTATGCTTAACCAAACCCGATATCAACTTCCACGCTCATTAGGGCTTGAAAAAATTACACCTACTCAAGGAGGCCATATACGATTACATCTTGGTTTTACTGCCCGAACACAAAAATTAATCAAAACGGATGAGGGTGGTTTACATCTATTGAAATATTTATTTAAACCAAAAACAATAAACGAAATAGCTAAAAAATTTAGTATAACTAAAAATCACACCAAAAAGATCTGTAAAAATCTTTCTAAACTAGGTGTTTTAAATAT
>JACQAU010000122.1 GCA_016194835.1 Deltaproteobacteria bacterium | reverse complement strand
CCTGGCATTCAGGCAGTCTGGTAAACTGGCAAACTGTTATCCGGCACTGTCATCTGGCACAGACACAGACACCGCTCACTGACACAGAGTTTCTTTGAACTATAGAAACTGCTGACTAGTTACAGAAGTTTTATTTATTATGCGAAGGGCGTTTCAACAGAAGCAGGAGAATTACGCAAAGAACTTGATAGCATAGAAAGGGAGATCCGAGAATCAGGACGAGAATCTATAAGACGATGGAGGAAATAATATATACACTTTGACAGTTTTGTTGTTTTGTGGTTTACTGTATTTATGAGTATTAAAGCAGCAAGAGTAAGTGTAGATTTTAGTGATAGACCAGATGTTATAGAACTCCTTAGGGTACAGGCAGCACATACTGGTAAAAGCCAAAAAAGTATTATTTTAGAGGCACTAGAAGCTTATTTTTTGCATCACTTAGAGAATAAATTATTGTTAAAAGCTGCTGAAAAAACATTTACAGAGTGGAACAATCCTGATGACGAAATCTATAACAAACTTTGATATTGTTTTGGTCCCGTTTCCATTTACAGATTTATCAACTTCAAAAAAAAGGCCCTGCATGGTTTTGTTGCGTTTAGAGCCTGTAAGAGTCGAGATGCTTTTTTTAGTGGCAATGATCACTAGTCAGATAGATGGGCTTTCGTTTCCTTTTGATGTCAAGCTAAAAGATCCGGAACAAGCTGGACTCATAAAACCAAGCCTTGTGAGGCTTTCAAAAATGGTAACCATTGATCAGAGCCTAATAAATAAAAAACTTGGCCGTCTTAGCCTAAAAGATCAAGAAATCATAAAACAGAATATCCATAAGATGTTTAAGCACTTGCTTATTTCGTAACTCGTTATCGTGTATATTGCATTTAGAATCTGCTATTTAAAAATATGATTTGACAAAAAACTGTTCATATTGGTATATTTTACCAACATGAAGGCTTGTGCCGTTCGACATGAAAAATTTACAGTGCGAAGGCGATACTTGGTAGAGGTGATAGTTCACGCGTGAGTCGCTCTGAGTGTTACCCGGAGTGGTTGAAATGTGGGCTGATCTGTATTGATAGAGCAAGTGGCTATCACATCACCTTAAATTGAAAAATGTGGGGAGATAGGACGTTGTACAAAATGCCTCCCACTGGCAGACACACTTATTGAAGATATCGTACAAGAACTTAAACGTATGGACCAACACTTTGACGATCCACCACAAAGTAAATCACTTCCATCAAACAAAGAATATTATGAAAGAGCCATAAAGGCGTGGTTTAGATAACAGGCCTGTAACAGTTAACTGTTAACAGAAATACAGTCAATTTTTTGTCATTTCATATCTTCTATAAATGCATCATAATTATACTTACCAATTGAACACAGCATGAATAAAAAAATATCTATCTTATCTGAAATTTTCGGTGGCTTAGCCGCAACACTAGTAACCCTCCCCAGTGCCATTGCCTTCGGCATTGTGATCTTTACCCCACTTGGAGCAAGTTTTTTATCACAAGGCGCATTGGCTGGCATTTTAGGTGCAATTTCACTGGGACTCATAGCACCTCTTTTTGGAGGAACTCAAAGACTCATTACTGCTCCCTGCGCTCCCGCCGCTGCTGTTTTATCAACTCTGGTAGTTGAAATTATAAAACCAGGCTCACATGAGGGCATAAAACCAGAAATGATACCTGTAATACTCACATCAGTAATCTGCTTAACCGGTATTTTTCAGTTCTTAACCGGACTCCTTGGTGGCGGAAAACTAATAAAATATGTTCCCTTCCCGGTAGTTGACGGCTACTTAAGTGGCGTAGGTGCACTCATATTGCTTGGGCAAATTCCTAAATTTCTAGGCACCCCAAAGGGAATATCTCTGTGGCACGGACTAACGACACCTTCTATCTGGCTCTGGCAAGGAGTAGTAATTGGCACAA
The DNA here is from genome assembly GCA_016194835.1 of Deltaproteobacteria bacterium. Classification (GTDB taxonomy): domain Bacteria; phylum Bdellovibrionota; class UBA1018; order UBA1018; family UBA1018; genus JACRAO01. The sequence continues at coordinate 1,470 of JACQAU010000122.1, read as the reverse complement.
TCACAATTGGACTCATGTTTTTAGCCCCAAAGATCACAAAAAAAATACCAGCCTCTATTATTGCTTTGACATTTGGACTAATAACTTACTTTTTATTAGCAATGTTTTATCCTGAATTAAAAGAACTCTCAGGCAATAAACTAGTTATTGGACATTTAGAGACAGGAAGTGGAGCACAGTTTTTAAAAGCCTTTATAGATCGATTTTATTCACTGAGTGCATTTAGCGCACTAGACTCACAATTGTTATTGAAATTTATTTTAGTTCCATCACTAACTCTGGCTGTTTTGCTTTCCATTGACACACTAAAGACATGTGTAGTCCTAGACGCCATAACGCGTTCGCGCCATAACTCAAATCGTGAACTAATTGGCCAAGGAATAGGAAATTTTTTTACTTCACTTATTGGAGGTTTGGCTGGAGCTGGCACCATGGGAGCCACACTCATGAACATTAGTAGCGGTGGGCAAAGTAAGCTGTCAAGCGTTTTGGCAGGAGTATTTGCATTACTAACTTTTCTGTTATTTTCAAAATTAGTTGCCTGGGTACCATTGGCATCACTTGCTGGAATTTTAATAGTAGTAGGCATAAGAATGATTGATTGGAAAAGTATTAAATTATTAAAACACCGCTCTACAAGTTTTGATTTTTTTGTAGTTTTATCTGTCATTGTTACGGCTATCGCAGTCAACTTAATCGCCGCTGCTGGAGTGGGTGTAGGTTTGGCAATTTTACTTTTCTTACGTGAACAAATGAGAAATTCAGTTGTAAGAAGAAAAACCTTTGGAAATCAGATTTTTTCAAAAAAGCGAAGACTAGCTGCAGAAATGAAAATTCTAGAAGCCGAAGGTACTAAAACTGTTATTTTTGAACTTCAAGGTTCATTATTTTTTGGAACTACAGATCAGCTTTTTACTGAATTAGAACCTCACCTCACAAAAGCAAAATATATTATTTTAGATCTAAAAAAAATACGAACCGTAGATTTTACAGCCACACACATGCTTGAACAAATCGAAGCACAAGTAACAGAAAACCAGAGTTATCTTTTACTTTCAAATTTACCAACAAACTTATCTAGTGGGCAAAGTTTACAAACTTATTTTGATGAAGTTGGGTTATTAGAAGCAAAACGAAATGTTAAAATTTTTTACGAACTAGATGAAGCACTAGAGTGGGTTGAAGATGAAATTATAAAAGAAAAAATACACAAAACTATAGAAAAATCTCTCAACATTAATGAAATAGAATTGTTTAAAAACTTTTCTGAATCTGCGCAAAACGCACTAAAAAATTGTCTTTTAGAAAAAAGTTATCAGATTGGCGAAAAAATCTTTATGCAAGGAGATCCTGGAGATGAACTTTATATTATTCGTAAGGGAATTGTAAAAATCCTTTTGCCTCTGCCAAACGGGAAACTGCATCACTTGGCAACTTTTACACAGGGAGATTTTTTGGGTGATATGTCGT
>JACQAU010000121.1 GCA_016194835.1 Deltaproteobacteria bacterium | reverse complement strand
TTTAATAGAGATTTTTTCACCTTCAAATGAGAAGATTAGTTTTTGATTGCTTCTGTCATAAACGTTACAAATTCGTGTTGTCAAAGTGTCTTCAAACTGAATATTTGTAATGTATTTGGGGAAATTAAAATAATCCACCCCACCCCAATATGCCAGTTCGGTAGTGACGGGCATTTGTAAGACATAACCGTGATGTGATTCAGTAAAAATATTTTTTATAATTTCAAACGCAGATAAAAAAGACAAAAAATTTGTCCCTGTTGGATTTAAGGCTAGAGCGATAGAAAACTCATTGTATGGCCCAATATCGGTTTCTTTGTATTCAAAACAATAAATTCCAATTATAGCTCTTTGCTTTGCTAAAGGTGCAAGTGTGAGCGGTATTAAGTTAAGCGTTTTAGGTAAAAGATGTGTCACTTTCTCTAGATTAACAGTAAACACAGCACCCATCATATTTAACGACTTATAAAACAGAGGTGATTTAGCTGCATGGTTACGAATATAGATTTTTTTTTGTTTGTATGGAGCAAAAAATTCCATCCTAATAAAAAGTGTAACCTCATTAAAAGCTATTGTCTAGGGCGACTAGGTCTATTTTTTAACTATAAAATTTATAATTTTATCTTTCACAAAGATAACTTTTTGTGTTTCTTTCCCGGTTAGTTGATTATTGACTGCTGGAATTCCCTTGGCTAACTTTTCTATCGTTTGCTGATCGGTTTCTCTTTCTACAGCAATGGTTCCCCTGGTTTTTCCCATAACCTGGATAGCTACTGTTATTTTTTCCTCTTTTGCAAGTTCTGGATCGTAAGCTGGCCAAGGCTCAAAACTTAGACTTGTTTTTTCATCTAAAAGCACCCAAAGTTCTTCTGCAAGATGCGGCGCGAAAGGATTTAAAAGTTGCACGAATGGCTTTAAACACAGTTTTGGTTTTTTACTCAAAGCAGTCATATGGTTAATGAAAATCATCATTTGGCTAATAGCCGTGTTGAAACGACAATTTTCAATATCTTCAGTGACTTTTTTAATAGTTTGATGAAATATTTTGAAAGTTTCTAACGAAGGATTATCTTCAGAAATATTTTTACTAAGTTTTAAATCATTATCTTCTTCATCTACAAAAACTCGCCACACCCGGTGTAAAAAACGATATACACCTTCGATTGCAGTAGTGGACCATGGCTTGTCCTTATCTAGCGGACCCATGAACATTTCATACAGTCTTAAGGCATCTGCACCATATTTTTTCACTACTTCGTCTGGATTAATGACGTTGCCACGTGATTTAGACATCTTTTCGCCATCATCACCTAAAATCATCCCTTGATGTGTGAGTTTTTTGAACGGCTCGTCACAGCTTACCATCCCTAAATCATAGAAGACTTTTGTCCAAAATCTGGCATAAAGTAGATGCCCAACTGCATGTTCTGCTCCACCTAGGTAAAAATCAACTGGCATCCAATACTTTTGTGCTTCAAAACTCCAAGGTTCTTTTGAGTTTTGTGAATCGCAATAGCGTAAAAAGTACCACGAAGAACCAGCACTACCTGGCATTGTGTCTGTTTCTCGTTTTGCATTAACCCAGTCTGGGATAGACGCCAGTGGGCTTTCGCCTGTGCCGGAAGGCTCGTAGCTTTTAACATCTGGCAGTAGTACCGGAAGCTCATCCGGATCTAATGCATGAATTGTTGTGCCACCTGTGTTTTCTGGCAAATGTAAAATTGGAAATGGCTCTCCCCAGTAGCGTTGTCTAGAAAAAAGCCAGTCACGTAGTTTATAGTGTATAGCGTGTTTCCCTTTTTTATTTTTTACAGCCCAGGCTATTACGTTTTCTGATGCTTTGTCTGAATCCATCCCGGTAATAAAGCCTGAGTTAATACAAATTCCTTTTCCAGAATAGAATTCGTCACTGTTATTTGTGGAAGCAGGTTTTTGAATGACAGTTTTTATGGGGAGATTAAATTTTTTTGCAAATTCAAAATCTCTTTCGTCATGAGCGGGAACTGCCATAATGGCACCTGTTCCATAACTCATAAGGACATAATCTGCGATCCAAATTGGGATTTTTTCGTGTGTGTAGGGGTTAATAGCAAAAGCACCTGTAAATTCGCCAGTTTTTTCTTGGTTTGTTGTGTTTCTTAAGAGTTCAGATTTTTGAGCAGTTTTTTCTTTATATGTCTTAATGGCTTGTTGTTGAGCTGGAGTTGTAATCTTCTCCACTAAAGGGTGCTCCGGTGCAAGCACCATAAAGGTCACTCCAAAAATAGTATCAGGACGTGAAGTAAAAATTTCTAGTTCCACAATAGCATCACCTGATGCTATTGGTGATAAATTTGTAATTGTGAAAATAGCTGAGAGCCCTTCACTTTTTCCGATCCAATTTCTCTGAAGTTCTTTTGTGCTTTCTGGCCAATCGATTTTATCTAAATCATTTAAAAGTCTTTCTGCATAAGTAGTAATTTTTAATATCCATTGTTTGGTGGGGATTCTGTAAACCGGGTGTTCTCCTCGTTCGGATTTGCCATCGATTACTTCTTCATTTGCTAAAACCGTTTTTAGCTCTGGGCACCAGTTAACTGGAACTTCTGTTCTTTGTGCAAGACCTTTTTTATATAATTTTAAAAACAAATATTGTGTCCATCTATAGTAGTTGGGATTGCAAGTAGATATTTCTCGACTCCAATCGTAACTAAAACCAAGCATTTTTAGTTGTTTTTTAAAATTTTTTATAGATTCGTTTGTGATGATTGCTGGATGAATGCCGGTTTGTAACGCATATTGTTCGGCTGGTAATCCAAAAGCATCCCATCCCATAGGGTGTAAGACATTAAATCCCTTAGTTCTTTTATAACGCGCAATAATATCAGTAGCAGTATAGCTTTCTGGATGTCCGACATGAAGACCTGAACTACTAGGATATGGAAACATATCTAAGACATAATATTTAGGTTTTGAGTGATCGATTTTTACTTCAAAAGTTTTGTTTTGTTCCCAATATTGTTGCCATTTTGATTCGATGTGACTAGGTTCGTACTTCATTTTATCTCTCAAAAATTTCCTTACTAATAATCAATCTTTGGATTTGACTCGTTCCTTCGTAAATTTGATAAATCTTCGCATCCCGCATAAGCTTTTCAACTGGGTATTCCTGCGAGTATCCATAACCACCAAAAACCTGAACTGCATCTGTGGCTACGCGCATTGCCATATCTGCACAAAAAGCTTTTGCAATAGCTGCAAACTTTGTATTTCTTTGTCCTTGATCAATGGTCCATGCAGCTTTGTACACTAAAAGCCTGCCAGCCTCTATGTCTTTTGCCATATCTGCAATAATAAAACTTACTGCCTGAAAATTTGAAATCGGCTGTCCAAAAGCTTTTCTGGTTTTAGCGTACTGTATAGCTTCATCCATGGCACGATTAGCAAGTCCTACGGCTCCTGCAGCAACTGAAGGTCTGGTGTGATCAAAAGCAGACATCGCGATTTTGAATCCATCTCCTTCTTTGCCTAATCTGTATTTTTCTGGAATTTTGACATTTTCGAAAGTTATAGCTCTCGTGTCACTTGCTCTTTGACCCATATTCCATTCTTTTTTGCCAATAGTAATGCCCGTGGTATTAGTTGGCACAATAAATCCCGTCATGCCTCTATGTTTTTGTGAAGGATCCGTATAAGCCAATACAAAATACCAATTGGCAACACTGCCATTGGTAATCCACATCTTTGAGCCATTTAGAACGTATTCGTTTCCCACTTTTTTAGCTTGAGTTCTAATACTGCCAACATCTGAACCCGCTTCTGGTTCTGTGACACAATATGCCGCAAGGTGTGGTTCAGTAGTTAAAAGACCTAAAAATTCTTTTTTTTGTTCTTCATTGCCTGCTACAATCACTGGTGCTGATGCGAGCATATTTGCTTCCATTGCGGTGCAAATCCCAGTACAGCCGTAAGAAAGCTCTTCGGTAATAATACAACCATCCAGAACTCCCAGACCTAAACCGCCGTACTCTTGTGGAATATGAGTATTCATAAGCCCCAATGCCCAAGCTTTTTTTATAATCGCATGAGGGTATTCGCCTGTTTTGTCATGGTGTTCTGCCTTAGGCATGATTTCTTCTTTTGCAAATTTTCTAGCAAGTTCCTGTAGTTGTCTTTGATCGTCTGTTAAAGAAAGCTCAATCATATATCTTTGTTCTCCTCTTGGGGAAGACTATATCAAAATCTTGTAGAATTTTTAGAAAAATCATACAACTAATCAAAGATGTGCACTTTTATAAACTGGCTGTGGAAACTTGTAAGACGTATTTTATTTTGCTTTGATGCTGAAAAAACACACACATTGGCAATTTATTTCATGAGATGTGCCTGTGTTTTGCCTAATCCTAAACAAGAACCTTTGGCATACTTGCCTAAGGTATTTGAGATTCCTTTTCTATCTCGCTTAGGACTAGCCGCTGGTTTTGATAAAAACGCCGAAATTTTGACAATGCTTCCAAAGCTTGGATTTGGTTTTGTCGAAATTGGCACAGTTACTGAGCGTCCTCAACTTGGTAATCCTAAACCAAGATTATTTCGAGATTTCAATCAAAAAGCTTTATTTAATCAAATGGGTTTTAACAATGATGGTGCTTTGGTGATTGCAAAACGGGTTGAAAAAGCAAGAAATCGTTTGCCATCAACATTTCGTATTGGAGTTAATGTTGGTATTAATAAGGGTATTTCTGACACAAAGGAAATAATTTCAAATTATATTGGAGCATTAGCGCCATTTCGCACTTTGGCAGATTATTTTGTAGTTAATATCAGTTCTCCTAATACACCTGGTCTAAGATCATTACAAAACATGGAGAAACTAAAACCCATTTTATCAGAACTGTTGCATTTAGTTTACTCTTGGGAAAAAACAGTACCATTGCTTATCAAACTTTCTCCCGAAATAAATGACAAAGAACTCATTGAAATTATTACTGAATCAGAAACACTGGGCATCGATGGTTTCGTTTTATGTAATACTTTGCTTTCTAAAATGAACATTCATGAAGAAGAAAAGCAAGGAGGACTGAGTGGTGCTCCTTTGACAAAATTATCGCGAGAATGTCTCAAAGCAGCAAGAAGAATCACCAAACTTCCTATTATTTCTGTTGGGGGGATTTTTTCTAACGAAGAATCCGCGCTTCGTCTTAGGTTGGGGGCTGATCTGATTCAAATTTATACTGGATGGATTTTCAGAGGGCCTGCTTTTCCATTTGGCATTAAAAACTAAAAAGGCCCAAAGATTATGATCTTCAGGCCTTGATTTGAGTCGAGCGGCTATCTATTGTAGCCACTCAATCATTTTACCTGCATTTGCAGGATAATTTGCATTTACTTCTTTTTCTTTTTAGAAGGTCTTTTTTTTGCCTTTTTTGCGGCTTTCTTTTTTGCCATTGCTAATTTCCTCCATTTAAATGTGTTGCTCTCAAAGAGCAACACTTAAGTTTGATGTTAAAGCGATTTTAGTAGAAATCAAGTGAAATAA
>JACQAU010000144.1 GCA_016194835.1 Deltaproteobacteria bacterium | reverse complement strand
TTGCCCACACGGCATCTTGAATCCTACCATATGCTGTCATCAAAATAACAGGTACTTTGCTTTGACAAACACTCAATGCTTTTAAAAGCTCAAGACCGTCCAGTTTGGGCATTCGCACATCTGTCAAAACCACATCAAAGTTAGAAAGTGGCTTTTCATGCGTTGGTCTGAGTTGCTCTAAAGCTACTTGGCCATTGCTAGCTGTTACAACTGCATATCCAGAAAACTCTAAAATCCTTTGAGTAGACTCTAAAGACTGTAAGTCATCATCGACTAATAAAATTTTTACTAACTGTTGATTCATGAAGAACCTCTGTGCTTACCGATTCGTAGCCAGGAAGCAAAATTTCAAAACAAGCACCTTTTAAATGTCTAGGCTTAGTTAATTCAATTGTGCCACCGTGTTCCAAAATTACTTTTTTGACAAAAGACAATCCTAAGCCAGTCCCTTGCATACGTGTCGTTACAAACGGCTGAAAAAGTTTGTCACTAATATCTGGACTAATGCCAGGCCCACTATCTTCTATTTGAACACAAATCCTGCCACTTTCAAGATCAAATAATTTCCAAAAAATTTGGCCTTCACTTAATCCCTCTAATACTTGCAGTGCATTCTTAAATAAATTTCCAAAAACCAATTCCATCAACTCATTATCACCATAAATATAGAGCGGAGTCTTATTTAAAACCTCCCAACCTATTTTGATTTTCTGATCTTCACAAAGAGGAGCATAGGAAGCTAAAACATTTTCAAAAACTTCAATTATATTTATTTTTAATTTCTGCCCAATAGAAAGCTTAGAAAACTTTAAGTAATTTTCAGTAATTTTTTTAAGTCTGTCAACAGCATTTAAGATAGATTGCAAAGATTGCTTTAATGTAAGATTATTTAATTGATTAGCCACATCAAAAGCCATTTCAGCCTCTAACCCGATAGAGTGCAGTGGATTTCTTATTTCATGAGCAACTTGAGCTGACATTTTGCCTATAGCAGCGAGTTTACTAAGTTCTCCCATTTCTTTTAAAAGTCTATTTTGCTCCTCTAAACGGTGTTTTTGTGCTTCTACCGTTTTTTCCCTTTCAAGTAATGCTGTAGCCATGCGGTGAAACTCTTGAGACAAATGACTTACTTCGTCTTCACGTGACATAAAAAATTTTGGCAAAATAGCTTTGTCTTCTTTCTTTAATCCACGCTTTGTAATTTCATGAGCAAGCATCGTGAGTTGACTAAGCGGCTTCAGAGCATGTTCACCAAACCATAAAATCAACAAAGAAATCAAAAGTACTACGGCGGTAATAATTTCTAATGCTATTTTTAGATCTGACACCTGATTTTCAACACTTACAAAAGACTGTTGAATAGTTTTTTCATACTCACTAATACCGCTATTTATTTTTTGTTTGAAATTTTCTAAATCTTCAATCCATTTCGGATAAAGCTGAATACCACGAGTTTCATCTTTACTTTCTAAAGCTTCAAACAGTTTTATAGTTGTGTCTTTTAGTATTTGATTGTTTTTTTTAAGTGACTGAATCCAAAACTTCCAATCTTCTCTTGTTTCACGATTTTGCCATGGTAAATCCCTATTAATAAAAACTTCTGCTTTTTCAATCTCTTGATCCACCAGGGTTCCAATCCATTTTGGAATAGCCTTTACTCTCCAGTGTGGATCCTGCCAATGAGAGTATCCAAATCGTCTTTCAAGTTCACGATACAAAATTTCACTATCTGATTGCATTTGTGTAAAAAGCTTGCCCAGTGGGATCGAAACTTCATTAATTGCGTCCAAATGTTGATTGATGGTCGAAATACAAAACAAGCTAAAAGTAAAACCCAGTAATGACAAAAAAACAAAGACACTTACAAAAACTAAAATTTTCTTTCTAATCGAACCTTTGACTAACTGCATTTTAAGAGCCATCCTTGCTTAATTCACTAACTAACCCCAGTACATTTAAGAATACTATATTTACTTAGATTCTGCTGAAAAAATCTACTTAGATATACTGATAACTTATTTTTTTCCTATTTTAAAAATAATTTACAGAACCGGCCTTTGGGGAGCTGGATGTGATTCGTGCAGGATGCACAAGGGGCCCCAAGAGAGCCAGGATGGCGCCCGGTTATGGAAATTATTTTTAAAATAGGAAAAGTTACCCGCTATACCTCAAGCCTAGGATAAATCGGGCTAGGCTCAAGTGGACAATAAGAAACGCTTCCCCACTTCAGATCCTTTAGAGCACCTTGTGTTTGTGGCACAGATAGTCCAAGTTGTGAAAACACATCTGGCATTTTAAATGGCAAAACAGGAAGATAAGCTGTAGCCAAAAAACGAATACCCTCTAGTAATGTATAAAGAACTTCATATAGTTCTATCTTGGTTGATTCTTTTTTTGCTAGAATCCAAGGTTTAGTCTTATCAATATATAAATTTAAAAGTCTTGATCGTGACACACAGGCTTTGATATAATCAGAAGGCTCCATCCGATCAACACAGTTTCTTAATTCGTCCAATAAGCTTTCAAATGACTTTTGAATCTCTTTCGAATGAGCATACTGTTTAGATAAGCTAAGTGTTTCATTGGGGAAATATTTTCGCGTCATACTAATAGATCGATTTACCAAATTACCCCAATCGTTCGAAAGATTAGCATTATTACAGTAAATAAGTGACTCTAAAGAAAAATTACCATCCTGTGAAAATTGATTTTCTGAAAGCAAATAATACCTAAAAGGATCTGGGCCACTAACTGACATAACCTCATCGGGAGTAACAATATTTCCTGCACTTTTTGAAAGACGATCGCCTTTAATATTAATAAATCCATGTACAAACACTTGCTCGGGTAAACAAATATCAACACTCATTAACATGGCAGGCCAATATACACTGTGAAACCGTGAAATATCTTTTCCTATAACATGTACAGTAGCAGGCCAAGTTGCATCAAATTCAGGTTCTCCAGTTTTATCTCTTAATTTTAGCTCAAACCCTGCTGCAGTAAGGTAATTAATTAAAGCATCAAACCAAACATAAACAACATGTTTTGGATCAAAAGGAAGCGGAATACCCCAAGAGAAAGTAGATCGGGAAATAGAAAAATCTTTTAGTCCTGCTTCGATAAAATTTAAAATTTCTGATTTTCTAAACTCAGGTTGTAAAAATTTTGAATTTTTATCAAAAAGTTTTAAAAGTCTCTCTTGATATTTGGATAGTCTAAAAAAATAGTTTTCCTCTGAAATAACTTTTGGTGGTTTTTTATGTTGAGGACAAATCCCATTTTCCAGATCTTTTTCTGTGTAGAAAGCTTCGCAACCTTCACAATAAAATCCCTCGTATTTTGACAAATAGATATCACCCTTATCGAATGCTTTTTGTATCAGCTTTTGAACAACAAAAACGTGATCCGGATCGGATGTGCGAATAAATCTGTCATAACTTAGACCCATTTGTTTTAAAACTTTTTCGATATCCACACCCATTTGATCGCAATAAGCTTGCGGAGTAAGATTTTTTGCTTCTGCGGCGCGTTGCACTTTTATTGAATGCTCATCCATGCCAGTAACAAAAAAAACATCCTCCCCAAAAGCCCGCCACGTTCTAGCCAACCAATCCGCACCTAAGCACTCCCACGCCCAACCCACGTGTATTCGAGAATTTGGATAAACTATGGCAGTTGTAATATATTTTTTTTTATTCACGTGCATCAACCCAATGTAATGCATATTCATTAAAGTTTCAAAAAATTCCGACTAGTAGCTGAAGGAGTGCAATTTGCAAACACCCAAGCACTATGAATTTGTATTTGTAATGGACGCAAGGCTAAATAATGAAAAAAAACATAAACTTATACAAATTACAAACGCACTGCGCAGTATAGCACATTTAGAAATCCTAGACGGCAACTGCTCTGAAGCAGAGCTCCTTAAAAAAATAGACGGAAAAGAATATCACATAGTTTTCGCGCCGTGGTATAGATACTTAGCTTGGACAAAAATCGAAGCCTACTATGGCCTAACACGAACCAGCGGACCTACATTTGCCGGGTACTTCTGTAACAAAACCCTGCCATATGAAATCGGAGAACAAGTTGGCTATTATAGGACCATACTATTAGATTTTTTTAATTTAAATTTACATGAAATCACCACACTTATTCAAAGCTTAGCTAACGACAAACAACGCTCTGGACTTAAAGCACTTTTAGATCAAAACACACCTATTTACTGTGAAAACTGGAGTATCACAAAAAAGCTCAGTGAACTTTTAGACTCCGTTTTGGCTCTAAATGAAATAAAAAATGAACTAGTGTGGTTTAAAAGATCAAATACTTTGAGAATTTGCTTAAATGCACTTTGGAGTCTAATTTATGAAGAAGGACCAGGAAAAATAGAAATGGGTCAAAGCCGTTCACCAAAAAACCTAAAAGCTTATTTTCAGGTTGGTATATGTACAACGTTTTTAGGTTTTCGTCTTTGCTATACGACAGCAAGTTATTCTCCAAAAGAGGCACTTAACTCTTTCTGGCCTAATCAAAAAAACCCAAGCCCTGCAGCACAGCTTTTATTGAAATTTTCTGATTTCCTAAGAATACACCCAATTGCGGATACTACTGATCTTGAAATTGTTGCTGGATTCTTTCCTTCTACTATTGCAGAAAATACTTTACAGGAACTTCACACATTTTGGGTAGGAACCACTAATACCATCAATTATTTCAGAGCCACCCTTTGATATGCCACAACCATATTCGCCGCATCTAAGAAATCTTTTAAACACTAATAACGCACTTATTAATACAGCTGAGACATATAAAGACAAGCATTTTTCTAAAGCAAAACTACTACAAACAGCAATGGATAAAATTACTGACTTAAAAAAAGAGCTTAGCGAAAAAATTGAAAAAATCAACGAACTTAAACATGGTGGCGTTGGTTGTGCACCACTTCCTCCACCACCAGACGCCGAAGCTCTTTTAGATGCCCTTCAAGATCGTTTTTCAGAAGTCGACGAACAAATTCATATAATTAAGAAAAAAGTTGATGAGATTGAAAAACAAAAATATAATTTGGCAGATCATCATACAAAGTTGTCCGGAAAAGAAATGGAAATAGAAATACTACATCAAAAAATCTTATTTCTTAAGAAGAAAGAAGAAAACTGGATACAGCAAATAGCAAATATTTTGAAAAATTATAAGGATATCAGAAAAGTATCATGATTGAATCTAAAGATATTGCAGATTATTTTGATACCACACTCTCCAGTATCAAGCCTCTAGTGAGACTGGATTTTGATATTCACCTTTATTTTGCTCAAAATCAGCACATGGTTGTTTTATTTAAAAAAGGCGAAATTCCCAGTGCCGAAATCATACAAAAGTACCGGTCAAAAGGATTAAATAAAATTTGGATCCATAAAAACAATTTCGAAACTTTCAAAACATACTCTGCATCACGCACCAAAGAAGGTGCTCTATTGTCTACACTTATAAATTCTTCTGAGTTAGGCGGCGAACTCAAAAAAGCCGCTGGAAAAGAAATTGCAAAAGTACTTTTACAAAACGCCACTCAAGCAAAAACTTTTCAAGAACAACAAGAAATTAACAAAAAAAATTTTCAAACAATAAGGGATATTTTAGATCAAACTGCGCTTCAAGCAGAATCTTGTATTAGTGAAATTTTAAAATTATGCGATGTGGATCCTGTTTTGACACACGGGATAAATGTGGCTACTTATGCAGTTGTATTTGCAATGGCTTTTGGAAAAATAGCACCCGACTTACTTGCCGACATTGCGCTAG
>JACQAU010000143.1 GCA_016194835.1 Deltaproteobacteria bacterium | reverse complement strand
GTGTACAAGATTGAATTAGAGACAAAGAAATACTTCCTTTTGTGTTTAATTCCTGAATAACTTTTTTATATTGCTCTCTCTTTGTTATCACCAACACGTGGGGGAAATTTTTTGCTGCTGCACGAACAAGTGTAGGACCTCCAATATCAATTTCTTCTATTAGTGAAAGAATAGCTTCTTCTGATAATCTCCTTTTACTTTTCTTATTTGCTTTTGTTATTTCTTCTCTCAGCTGATCCAATTTTCTTTGAAACGGATAAAAATTAACAACCACACAATCCACTGGCAAAATATTTAATTTTTTCAAATCTCCTTCATCCTGTTCATGACCCCGGCGATAAAGTATTCCACTACAGATCTGAAAAGACAGAGTTTTCATCCTGCCCTGAAAAGCTTCAGGATTTCCTGTAATTTTCTCTATTGGTATAACTCTTAGTCCGCTCTCACGTAAAACCTTTGTTGTCCCGGAACTTGCAATTAACTCTGTCCCTGATGTCGCCAATGCCTTGGCTAGCTCAGAAATGCCAGTTTTGTCAGCAACCGAAATCAAAGCACGTCTAATTTTTAGGTTACACGAAAATTCACTTTGCATGTATTGCCTCCTGAAATGCATTTTCAAAAACAGCCAACCCCTGCCCAGGAGCACTAGAACGCCCAGCAGTCATTGTCCACTCAGGATGCGAAGTCCACCTGACAAAGGCTTCTGGATGTGGCATCAAACCAAAAATCCGCCCCGTACTATCGCATAAACCTGCTAAATTCATTTCGCTGCCATTTGGATTGTTTTCATATAATAAACACATCATTTGATTTCTATCTAGCTTATTTAATATTTCTTGATGTCTAACCTTACTAATAATAATTTTTCCTTCTCCGTGTCTTATAGGCAATTCCATAGTGCCAATTCCCTTTAGCCATACACATTTTGTTCCACGTGGAGTTACCTTTACCCAAGTATTAATAAATTTTCCTTGTTCATTAATAGTAATAGAAATTTCACTTCCAAAAACTCCAAGCTTAATTAGAGCCTGAAAACCATTACAAATCCCAATTACCAACCCTCCATGCTGGGCAAAAAGAGACAAATCCCATCCCAAAGAGTGTCGTATTTTTAAAGCCAGAACTTTTCCACTAGTCAAATCATCACCAAATGAAAATCCTCCAGGCAAAACTAAAAGAGCATATTTTTGGGCAAGCTCTTCGTTTACGCACCGTTCTGCAATTAAATCTTGAAGATGCTTAATTTCTACTTCAAATCCAACTAGCCGCAATGCTTGCGCTGTTTCGCATTCGCAATTAATACCATCCCCATACAAAACAAGCGCTCGCGGTATTTGACTCATTGCCAATAACCCTCTTTTCGCCAAGCCTCTCTAAGAGCTTGCGTGGGAACAGAAAAGTTTTTTTCATGCCCACTGGATTTCCAAGTCACATTAAGTCTGTTTGTTGTAGTAGTATTTCCTAGTCTTAGATAGAAAATTCCTTCACTTTGCCATTCGGTTTCAATGACTGCTGCATCACTCTCAGCCACACTTGCTATGAAACTATGAAATCCTTCGCCAAAGCAAAATTCCCATTTCTCCCGATCCTGAGGAATTTCTATTTGCGCACCAAATCCTCTGGCCAATAAACATTCAGCCACAGCAATTAAAACCCCACCATCTGAAATATCGTGTAAAGATTTTATTACTGTTTGTTTTTTCCCATGTGCTCCGCCAAGCCACTGATAGATTTTTAAAGCCTGTTTCCAATCAGGCTCAAACGCTCTCGCATTTTCTGGAAAATATGCTTTTTCATTTTTTTTGTTTTTTATAAAAGCAAGTGTTTGATACTCAGTACCTAGGAGTCCAAATTTTCCTAGTCCCAATAAATAAATAACATCTCCACTTGACTTAAAATCACTGGTTCTACTTAAACGAATATCAGCAACTTTACCAACTGCTGTCATAAGCAATGTTGGAGTAACAGAAATTTTACAAGGTTTTCCATTTTTAATTCCATGATAATCATTCTTCATACTGTCTTTGCCAGAAACCAGTGGAATACCCAAATTCAAACTTGCATCATGCAACCCATAACAAGCGCGTACCAGTGCTCCTGTTAAACCTGGATCTTGGGTAGGATCTGGCCAGCAAAAATTATCAACTAATGATAAAACAGATTCACTCTTTCCATACTCCACACCAACGCAGAGGACATTTCTAATTGCCTCGTCAACTACATATTGCGCCATAATATATGGATCAACAAAAGAAAGCTTGGGATTAATTCCGCATCCTATGGCGAGACCGGAAAACGAATTATGTTTTGGCTTAATCACTGCGGCATCATTTGGACCACTTTGACAAGCCAATGTACCAACACCTACCGAATGCAATGGTTTGATCACACTGCAGCCCTGTACTTCATGGTCATATTGCCTAATCATCCATTCTTTAGACGCAATATTGGGCTGACTTAATAGTTCAAGCAAAATTTCACTACCCCACAAAGCTTCGCTGTCTTGACTCATGCTTGGTGGAATTTGCAACCCTACTTTGCCATTCCACTCAGCTTTCAGTTCTAGCCTTGGCACCCCTTTGTGCAAAAACTCTAAATCTAAACAACCAACTAAATTGCCATTATATAAAATTTCAAATTTTCCAGTCTGTGTAAACACTCCAAGCTGACTGACTTCGATACTATGCCGCTCGGCAAGTGCTAAAAAAAGTGATAGTTTTTCTGGCGCTACTGCTACTGTCATACGCTCTTGAGATTCACTTATGACAAGTTCATATGGTTTCAATCCATGATACTTGGTTTTAGCCAAACCAACATCCATGCGTGCACCATTGGAGAGTAGAGCCAATTCACCAACTGACGAAGATAGTCCACCTGCACCATTATCTGTAATTGCTCGATAGAGGCCCAAATCCCTAGCCACTAGTAAAAAATCACTCATTCTTTTTTGTGTAATTGGATCACCCAACTGCACTGCAGACACTGGCGAAATATCCGTAAGCGCTAAAGATGAAAACGTAGCTCCATGCACTCCATCTTTACCAATCCTGCCTCCTACCATACATATATGATCTCCAGAGCGGATTTCTTTTAACTCGCATTTCTTTCCTGCTATACTTCTTGGCATAAACCCACCAGTGCCACAAAACACCAATGGCTTACCTAAAAATCGCTCATCAAAAACCAAAGCACCATTGACTGTAGGAATACCACTCTTATTTCCTCCGTGCTCCACACCCCGCCTGATGCCATCTAAAATTCTCCTCGGATGCAAAACACGATGTGGCAAAACATCATCATAATCTAATGGAGCCACACAAAATACATCCGTATTAAAAATAGGCTTGGCTCCAAACCCACAACCTAAAATATCCCGATTCACACCTACTATGCCTGTAAGTGCACCACCATATGGATCCAGTGCCGAAGGACTGTTGTGAGTTTCTACTTTAATACAAAAAGCGTCTTCTTCATCAAAGGCAACTATACCTGCATTGTCATGAAAAACAGATAAAAGCCATGGTTTAGCAAGAAG
>JACQAU010000142.1 GCA_016194835.1 Deltaproteobacteria bacterium | reverse complement strand
CTTCACAAGAAATCCGAGATCTTTTCAGAAAAGAACCTTCTCACGATAAAAAAGAAAAAAAAGATGAGAATAGAAAGATAGCTCAACCCAGTCGCCACGGAAAAGAGGCTGACCTCTAATGTTAATTCAGCTTGAAGATCTACCAAAGTTTCTTGAGTCAGATAAGTCAGCAGCAGAAGGGTGTATTGTAGATACAAATCTTCTATTTGCAGCCTCGTTTCCACTTGATACCTATAATGAATGGGCTGAAGGTGTTTTTAAAACACTTCATTCATTGAACATTCCGATTTTTACAAATCTGAATGTAAGATCAGAATTTATAGAATTAAACAGGAGAGTTTTAATTCCAGAGGGATTGGTTGACATGTACAACGATCTTGCAGGTAATCTAACTCTTGAGCTTGAGCAACAACTTAAATCACTCAAAACACTGAAACAAAAAGCAGCAAACGGAAATAGAACCTTCAAGTTTAATGACTCTGACATCAAAAAATACCGAAGACTTTTAACTAAATTTATTCACACTTCTGGTAGTAACGGGTGGGATTTATTCTGTCGTGATTATTTTTGTCCTTACATTAAAGATGTTTGGAATGATGTCATAGGTGAGCTAAAAATCCAGTTTCTTGGCACACGAGAAATAGAGTCCGGAGAATTTTTTACAAGCCGTCCAGAATGGAAAGACATGGTTGATGTTGTTGGACGTACAGGGATTGGGTCATCAGATGCGATGATAGTTAATATGTTTCTAAAATCAAAATTTTCTTTGATTGTTACAACAGATTACGATGTTGAGAGCGCTGTGCATAAGATTGGGGAGAATAAACATCACGTACTTGCACCTCCTTCGATGGTAATAAATTTATGAAAATCTACGCTTACGTAGCAACACATAAATAATGCACATTTTAAAAGCAAAAAACTGTCACTAATGACAATGATCCATCAAACCCAAATATTTTACCCATTAAAAACTACAATCCACTTACCTGGTCTGCGTTATCAAATTAGGACTGCATAAATTTTCTAGAATCTCATTGAAACAGTCTTGCTTGATTTAAAATATTTTTTAGTCTCGTTCAACGCCTTAAACTCATCAAAATTTCTACATGTAAAAAGAATAATGGAAAAAAATTTTAGATTACTCCAAATATAGACAGATATCCCAGAATCAATCAGGGGCAGAAATGCATCAAATCCTTGATTTTCTTCTTTCCCTTCTCCGCCTGGAGAAAAAACAATCGGCTCACCATACGCACGTAGTGAAAGTTGTTGGCAGATAGTCCGAAAGTACCCCTCTATATCCTGTTTTTCTATAATACGACTGTAAAATCCTTCAATAAGTAGGCGTTGTCGCTGTATTTGTGGTGCTATGTTTTCCATAGCTCCTATCATATTTGAGTTTTTCTAAACTGTCATGTAGCCAATATGACAGTTTAATGACCAAACTCATTGGTATCAGCACGGTCGTGTTGCTTCTGGCTTAGCTTCCATTCCCAATCAATGTATACGCTGTTCTTTTTTTCCTCTGGATAAAGTGCCATGGCGGTTCGATGCTTTCGAAAACCAAGTTTATAATAAAACATCTCGTTTCCGAAAGTCGAAGTGAGATGAATGCAGGTGTTGGGAGCTTTTTCTATCAAAGCCTCCATCAGCAACCTACCCACCCCTTGGCCTTGATTTTCTGGATCAACGACTACATCAAAAATACTCGAATACATTTCTCCATCTGAAAGCATTCGTCCGACGCCGACAAGCTTGCCGCCATCTACCCAGGCACCATGCTCCTCCCGTGCGTACTTGCCTCCTCCTACTGGTCGAAAACTATGGCCATACCGATAAATTGTATTGAATCCATTGCCTAAGACCTTATTTAAAAAAAAGTCGAGTTTTCCGGAATAAAGTGGCGCAAAAAATCCCGTCACCGCTTCTAGTTCGGTTGTACTCCAAGCTTTCGGTTGAGTAGCTTCGCAAAAGGAAGGATCAATCCAATCTGTATTACATGTTCTCCCTGGAGCAAGGTTAAAATCCTTATAAACAAACTGCGCTGGCATATCTGGTAAAATTTAAAATCATCAAAAATGAGCCTACTAAGAAAAGTTTCATAGTGAGGACACATTATAAAGCGCCTTAATGAAAGTCAATGTGGTTGCTCCATTTCTCGATAGGATCCAGAGAGTAGGTCGTTTTGATCGATTTCAAATGTTTTAAGCAGTTCTTGAACTTTTTGATGTTCTAACTTCTCAGATTCTGAGCTTTCGTTTTGATAAACTGCTTCGAATTCTAGATTGGCAATCGCTTTGGCTTTATCCAGATTTGGATAGTGAGCTTTTATTTCAATATTTGGCATTTATTTTCACCCGCATGTTATTGGTCGTCATAAATCTTTATCTAGTTTGCTTGCAATCCTCTCCATGAATGTTGGTTCTCGTGGAGCTCCTTTGCCTGCTACAATTTGTTCAAATCCTGGCATAAAAGAAGATTTTAGTTTATGCTCAGTTCGTATATTTGAAACTGTCTTTGTCCAAAGATCCTCCTTCCCACATTTTTCAAACAGATCTTTGGCTTTTTCCAGATAATCATGAGCATGATAGTATGCCTTGGATCTTTTCTCATGAAGAATTCTGAGTGCCTGAGCAACGTAAATGCGTGCCGCCGAATGTGGAAAGTTTTTTGACATGGTTTTAGCCATCGAAATGGCCTCCCCATAGAATATATCTTCAAGCTCTTTTTCTGAAGCCTGCGAAATTTTATTATCTAATCTTTCTAACTCACCAAGACTCAAAAATGCTACACAGGATTCATTGATGTTGATCTTATCAAGGATTACAAGTGCCTTGTCTTTATAAAAAGAGTTTTTTTGTGGTGGTACAAACTCAAAAACAGTTTCAAGTGAGTATTTCGAAGGATGCTTGATAAACTCTGCCCATGCGTCTTCCAGTGCTTCGTCATTCCTGCCACTATCAGCAAGTATTTTACGACGAAGTGTCTTGAGTTCATATTCCTTTGAACTACGATTTGAGATTAAGGCAAGACCCTTGTCTGCCCACCGAAGCGCGTCATAAAATTGTTTTTTTTCATGAAAAATTGTGGCTATACTGAGACAGTCTGCATCATCTATTTCATATTTTTCACAAAAATTAATAAGTGCATTGATGTTTTTAGTAGAAGCATAAAGTTTCTTGATGGTTGAGACCGTACTTCGGTATTTATAATCTGTTTTATACTGGTCCAGCTTTTTAGATTCAGGTGTCTCAAGGCGCTTCAGAAGTGTGCTCTCAAGAGCACTAGCAAACCTTTTACTAAGCGCAGGGATAACCTTTGTTTCAATGTCTGAGCAATACCCGATGTCATCTACTTTCTCCCAGTGAGCAAGTTTGCGAACAAATTCTTCGCCTATCATGCTGGCGGCCTCGCAGCAGCGAGTCCATGTAAGAATGAGATCATCCATAAACATTCCTAAATCGCCATCTGAATCATCAATCTCCTGAGCTTTTGTAAGGCAGCCACCCATGAACAGTTCAAGTAGCCCAAGCCCCTCTTGCGGATTTTTTTCAGCATATTCTGTCACTTCTGCAAGAGTGCGACTGAGCTCGTTACAGAACATAGAGGTTTCATTCCACGCAATGAAACTACCAAATAAAAGGGCATTTTCGATATGTTTTTCTAAAGGTTTGCTGGTTTTATTGATTGCCATAATCTTATGGTTCTTTACCATTATTTACATAAACTCACAAGCAATCTGAGAGACCGCGTG
>JACQAU010000107.1 GCA_016194835.1 Deltaproteobacteria bacterium | reverse complement strand
TATAGCTTGCACAACCATTGGATCAATATCTTCGAACTTAGATACGATGTCTGCTCCTGCAATGGGATGCTCGTAGTAAGATTTTCTTTCATCTTCCCTCATTATAGATATGTCATGTGTTTGTGCATTCGACGATAGTTTATAAAGTGCAATATCATGTAAAAACGAAGCCAATCCAATTGTCTCAGATGCTTTTTGAGATTCGATCCTTAATGGTTTTGCCAAAAGAGAAGCAACCATTGTTGTGGCAATGGCATGATCATAAGCTTGTAAGTTTGATAAGATGGTTTGTACTGTTTTTTGTTGGTCGAGCTTAAAATTTGTAACTAAAACACTGACATTCATTAAAAATTTTGAAACAGATTCTAGATTTTCATTATCTAAACCCTTTGCGTGAATGAGTTCTACAACTGATTGACCTTGGTTTAAAGTCTCTGAAACTTTTATTTCAAACGAGACATCTGGTTTTAATATAAGCGTATTCCATAATAAGTCACAGTAAGAAAGTAAGCGTTTTTGAATGTCCCGTTTAATATAAAAGTATGGAACTCCTTTTGATAGATAAGTCAAAGCTCTTTCGGGTATGAGTGTATCTTGAGCTTCCAAAACCTTGACTTTTCTTCCAGAAGGAAGATGAACAAAGATATCACAAAATGAAGGTGTGCCATTTAAAAGATCTGAAATAGCCACAGGGATAAAACTTGGGTCATCAGTGTTTGGAGGAGCTAGTGGTTGTTCGGGAATTTCATAACATAGTGCTTGAACAGAAATTTTATTTTTTAAAATCGGCAGAGTCAAAGGTTTTTGAATACTTTCAATTACCGCTAGGCGATAAAGTTCAGTTTGAGAAAATGGTGGGTCTTCGTCAAAAAGTACATACAGTGGAGTAACAGGTCTATGTTTTCTTAGTAGAGAAATAGTTTGAATAAGACCAGGCTTGGTTAAAATAGGGTGCAAAAAAGCTGCTGAAAAATACTGACTCTGATCTAAAACAGCTTTTTTAGCTTCTTCTCCTGTTTGAGTAATTACAAGAGGAAACTGCTTAGCAAGTTCTGAGTAATGGGCATGATCACCAGGGTCGGCTATCAGGACATTATATTTTTTAGAAGTAAGCATGACTAATCCTTGTCTACTACTTGGTTTACTACTTGTCACTTGCGTGACTTTCTCCTATTAGATTAACTAGAAGTTCTAAAGATAGCTAGAAAAAATATAATTTAGAGGTATTCTGGTGTTTATGGATAATATAAAACTAAAAAAGATAGCGGTATGTACAGGTGGTGGTGACGCGCCGGGTCTAAATGCAGTAATTCGAGCAGTTGTTCTTTCTTGTATACGGCGTGGTATTGAGTGTTATGGGATTAGGGATGGGTTTAATGGCATACTCTCGCCAGAGAGTTATCCGCAAGGTGGCGTGGTTTTATTAGGGCATCCCAATGTAAAAGGCATTACGCAGCTTGGTGGCACTATTTTAGGCACTACAAATAGAGGCAATCCACTTCATTACCCAATTCAAAAGGCAGATGGCACCATTGTTGAAACAGATCGCTCAGGAGAGATTTTACAGTTTTTTAAACAAAATGAAATCGCCGCTCTTATTTCAATAGGAGGAGATGGTTCACTATTAATTGCTCATGAATTGGCACAAAAAGGTTTAAAAATTATTGGTATTCCTAAAACTATTGACAATGATCTGGAACAAACAGTAGTGACATTTGGTTTTGATACTGCTGTTTCATTTGCCACAGAGTGTTTGGATAGATTGCATTCTACTGCCGAATCTCATCACCGCATTATGGTAGTCGAGGTCATGGGGAGATATGCGGGTTGGATTGCTCTAAACTCTGGTATTGCAGGAGTCGCTGACGCTGTTTTAATTCCAGAGATTCCTTATCAGCTCGAAAAAGTAGTTGAAAAAATTAGTTCGTTAGAAAAAAGAGGTCGCACTTATGCAGTCATTGTTGTAGCTGAGGGCGCCAAGCCTGTGGACGGCGAAGTGACTGTGTTAGCAAAAGAAATTGGCAGAAAAGAAAGACTTGGTGGAGTAGGCGAAAAAGTTGCAAAAGAACTTAGCCAGATGACAGGCCAAGAAACAAGAGTTGTGGTACTAGGGCATTTGCTTAGAGGAGGTAAGCCTACTTGTTTTGATAGGCTTATTGCACTTAGGTTCGGAGCTGCAGCGGTGAGAGCTTTGGAAGAAGGTTATTCAGACGTGATGGTAGCTCTTGAGTCACCTGCTGTAAAATATGTGCCATTGGTTTCTGCCATTAGACGTATGAAATCTGTGCCTCTGACATGTGATACCATTCTTACGGGACGGGATCTTGGGGTTTGCTTTGGTGATTAAATGAAATGTATTTTTTAAGAGACGATTAAGTTTGCTTTCAAGAATGCTTCTTCTGGACTTTTTGCGTTATAATGGTTTTGAAATTCGTTGATATTATTATATTTTTCAAGT
>JACQAU010000106.1 GCA_016194835.1 Deltaproteobacteria bacterium | reverse complement strand
ACTTTATCCAACGGGCTCTAAATCTTTTAGTTACCAGCTTGCGATTCTTTCCGGATTTCAAGCTGTTTCTTTCAGTCCAGCCTGACTTAATTTTTTAAGCTCAGGCCCACGTACTTCTTCATCCTATAGGAAGTACGTGGCGATTGTCAATATAGGAATGGAGAAAAATTATGAACATTTCAAATTCTTTTATTATTGCATCTGCCAACCAAAAGGGCGGGGTTGGTAAAACTACTACCACAATTAATTTAGCACAGGCTTTGGCTTTACAAAAGCAGAGGATCTTAGTAGTTGATCTTGACCCACAAGCTAATGCCACACAAGGCATGGGGATTAATCTAGAAGCTGTCAAATATTCAGTTGCAGATTTAATTAGAGAGCGGAGTCTTAGTACTGAATTAGCCCTCCATCAAGGAGAAGGTATTGATCTTATCCCATCTTCCCCACTTTTTTGGCCCCTTAATGAATACTGCATTTAGCGCGGCAGATTTTTTGATTATTCCAGTCGACGCTGGTTTTTTTGCGCTCATGGGCATTAAAGAGCTTTTAGCGGAAGTTTCTGAAATAAAAACTGCCACTAATCAAAGGCTTAAAGTATTAGGGTATTTATTAACACTTGCTGATCATACGAAGATGACAGAAGAAACCTGGGACGGTCTTATTTCAAGTTTTGGCAAACAAGTTTTTGAGACAAAAATTAGACGTACCGTAAAACTTAGAGAAGCTCCAGCTATAGGTAAAACTATTTTTCACCACGATCCTGAAGGAGCCGGTTCACAGGATTATTTCAGTTTGGCACAAGAAGTGCTTACAAGACTTACACAAATGAATTATATAGCAGAAAAAAATGAAGTGAACATACATAATAGCCAACCAAATCAGACCCCAGTTTTATCTTTAGTTTCGGAGGTGGGTCATGGCTAGAAATATTGTTTTAAAGGACGCTATTAGCTCTCTTTCGATTAAAAAACACTTTAAGCTCCAAAACCCTTCAGGAATTGGATTACAGCCGCCAATTGAACAAAATGCCAAAGCCATAGCCCAGCTTAATTTAAGCTCAGATCAAAATAAGCTGAGTGTAAATCAATCTGAGATTAAAATAAGCTCAGATAGAAATGATCTCAGCTTAAATCAATCTGAGATCAAATCAAGCTCAGATCAATTTCATAGTGGTTTGTCAGGGAAAAACTTTGATGTTATTTCGTTTTTCCCTTCTCCTATAGGAATAGAACTTGTTGAACGAAGTAATGGGGTATTTCAAATACCGCATCGTATTTTTGAGTTTGCACTGAAAGCAACTAGTACAAAAGTGGAGCTTCTTATTTTTATGTGCCTTTTAAGATTCACACTTGGATTTAAAAAAGCACAGTGTCAATTAAGCCAGACTGCCATCGCAAGATGGACCGGGGTTGCCGCTTCAAACATCAGAAAAGGTTTAAAAAATCTTATTAAATCTGGACTCATTGTCCGAAAAGAAGACGGTTTGCTAAACCATACTTCGGCCATGTACCATGTCCCGGTTGTCAAAGCGTTTTTAGAATATGACGCAAAAATAAAAAATAACTCCACTCAAAGTAGTCTCAGCTTAAATCAATCTGAGCTTAAATCAATCTCAGATCAAAGCAAGCTCAGCTTAAATCAATCTCAGAACTCAGTGCAAAATGAGCTGAGAACTCAGCTTAATTTAAGCTCCATTAAAGAAAGTATAAATAAAGAATTAAATAAAACTCTCTCTCAAGAATATTTGCCAGAAAATATCAAACAATATTTTGAAACACTAAAGCCCGAAAAAAAACGGGAGAGTGAGTTTAATGCCTTTTTATCCCTAAAAAAAGATTACGTCGACAGGGAAATAACTGATTGTGTAGAGTATCTAAAAGCCCATGGTCTTCCTGGGAGCAAAGAGCCTTGTCATTCTCCAATGGCATTTTTAAGCGTTGGGATAAAAGAAGTTTTAGAATCTCTAAAGGTAGCAAAAGACAAAGCACATAGGAAAGAAACCAACGAAAAGCAGCTTATTGAAGCAAAAAAACAAAAAGAAGAACAAGAAAAAAAAGAATTAGAAGGATGGCAAAAAAAAGAAGAGGCTTTCTATAAAACATTTACGGATGTTGTTAAACAAGAAGCTTTGATTTTGGAGTTTACAAAAAAGCTTCATCTGCACCCAAAAAGCGAAGCTGCAAGATGTATGGCTATTTCTAATTGGTGGGAGGCAAACTCAAAAGTGGAGAATGTTTTTACTTAAAAAGAACTATTTTTAACAAAGAAAGGAAAGTATATGGAATTATCAATTCAAGATATAAAAAAGAGAATTTTTTTCATACGTGGTTTTAGAGTCATGCTAGATAGCGATTTGGCAGAACTTTATAACGTTGAAACCAAGACTCTTAAGCGAGCTGTTCGTAGAAATATTAATCGGTTTCCTGAAGACTTTATGTTTCAACTAACACCATCCGAATACGAAAACTTGAGGTGCCAAATTGGTACCTCAAGTTTATCAGGCAAATTTAATCACGGCGGTATACGATATTTGCCATTTGTTTTTACTCAAGAGGGAGTTGCAATGCTTTCTGGAGTTTTGCATAGTGAGGGTGCTATAGGAGTCAATATCGCCAGTATGCGTGCTTTTGTAAAAATGCGCGAACTACTTGAAACCAATAAAGATCTGGCCATAAAAATTGCTCAACTTGAAAGCAAATATGATAAGCAATTTAAAATTGTATTTGACGCTATTCGTGAAATTATAACTCCAACATTACCAACAAATCGCAGACGTATAGGTATTCAGTAGATGTGTATGGCTATTTCACAAAGAGAGAGGAGCTGTCTAGTTATGAAAAACAGGAACTTGAGGTAAAAGTTGGTGTAAATATTTATGTGTAAAATGTAGGGCCAATAATCTTATCTACATGGCGCATCACTATC
>JACQAU010000105.1 GCA_016194835.1 Deltaproteobacteria bacterium | reverse complement strand
CAATGTGGGCCATTATGACACGGCTTGAACAGCCAAAGAAAGCCAACTTGTCACTATTGCAAAAGTTGAAATTATATGACGGGAAAACTTTGAGTGGATATACAGAAGATAATGTCAAAGAGTTGAGAAAAGAAGCAATACGCGAAGGTTTAGAGGGCATAAGTCCTCGTTATATCCAGGATAAAGTTTCGAATGCTTTAGTAAATGACAAGAATGGTGAAATTGCGTGTATTAATCCATTTATGGTGATGAATGAACTAGATGGTGGTCTAAAGCACCACGCGCTTATTTCTAGTGATGAAAAACGACGTGAGTTTAGGGAACTGCTTTCGATTGTTAAACAAGAGTATGAAGATATTGTTAAAAACGAAGTGCAAAGAGCAATTTCAGCAGATGAAGATTCGATCTCTAAACTTTGTGGAAATTACATTGATAATATCAAAGCTTATACCCAACGTGAAAAAGTAAAGAATAGATACACAGGTCAAGACGAAGAACCAGATGAGAGACTGATGAGAGCTATTGAAGAAAAAATTGAAATTCCAGAGAGCAGAAAAGATGATTTCAGAAGAGAAATTATGAATTATATTGGGGCCTTGGCTATTGAAGGCAAAATGTTTGATTACAAGACAAATGAAAGGCTTCATAAAGCGTTAGAACTAAAACTTTTTGAAGATCAAAAAGATACCATTAAACTTACTTCGCTTGTGTCTAACGTAGTAGATCGCTCAACACAGGAAAAAATTGATGTTGTTAAATCAAGATTGATTAAAAACTATTATTACTGTGATGTTTGTTCTACGGATGTCTTAAATTTTGTAGCCAGTATTTTTGCAAGAGGTGATGTGAAAAATAAGAAATGACCTATAACATTAAACAAGATCATGCCAGGTTTCGTTCGATTGTAAAAGGCAAGATCAAAGAAAATCTAAAAAAATATGTCACTCACGGTGAGATGATTGGCAAAAAGGGTAAAGACTGGGTGAGTATTCCGATTCCTCAAATTGAGATTCCTCATTTCAGGTTTGGAGATCGAGACAAAGGCGGAGTTGGGCAAGGCGAAGGTAAGCCAGGTGATCCAATTGGTGGAGACCCTCAAGAGGGTGAAGGTTGGGGAGCGGGAAATTTGCCAGGAGAGCATATTTTAGAAGTTGATCTAAGCTTACAAGAACTTGCTGAGATTTTAGGTGAGGAGCTGGAACTTCCTAAAATAGAACCTCGTGGACAAAGGACTGTGAGGGCTAAAACTGAAAAATATAAAAGTATAGCACTGCAAGGTCCTCATTCGCTTAGGCATTTCTGTTATTATTTACATGATGGATGTTTCAGGTTCTATGGGAGATGAGCAAAAAGAAATTGTTAGAACCGAAGCGTTTTGGATAGATACTTGGTTAAGAAGTCAATACAAAGGGATAGAGACTCGATATATTATTCACGATGCTACGGCAAGAGAGGTTGATGAAGAGACATTTTTTCGCACACGAGAATCCGGAGGTACACTGATTAGTTCTGCCTATAAGCTTTGTGAAAAAATTATTGATACGGATTATGCTAGTGATTGGAATATTTACCCGTTTCATTTTTCAGATGGAGACAATTGGTCTGGCGAAGATACCAGGCTCTGTGTAGAGATTTTAGAACAAAACCTGCTCTCAGTGTGTAATGTCTTTTGTTACGGGCAAGTGGAGTCTCGTTATGGTTCTGGACAGTTTTATAAAGATTTGCGAGAACATTTTGGACCAGAACACGAATTTGTAATTTTATCAAAGGTTGAAAACAAAGAAGGCATATTGCAATCAATTAAAGATTTTTAAGGCAAACGGACGTAAAATGTCTAGAGATTTTTAGGAAACAGCACTGACTCCTGAATTAGAGCATATTAGGCAAGAGATAGAGGGTTATGCCAGAAATTATGGCTTGGATTTTTTTGATACTATTTTTGAGATGATAGATTATGACCAGATTAATTCTCTGGCTGCTTATGGAGGATTTCCCTATCCCCATTGGCGTTTTGGGATGGACTATGATCAGTATTCAAAAGGATATACATGGGGATTGCAAAAAATTTATGAGATGGTGATTAACACAGACCCTGCTTATGCATATTTAATGAAAGCCAATAGTTTGGTAGATCAGAAAACAGTAATTGCTCATGTTTATGCACATGTGGATTTTTTTAAAAATAACTATTGGTTTTCAAAAACCAATCGCAAAATGTTAGATATCATGGCCAATCATGCTGTCAAAATGAGAAAGTATATGGACAGGTATGGCCAGGAAAAAGTCGAAAATTTTATTGATCGCTGTTTGACAATTGAGACTCAAATCGACCCTTATTTGCCATTTCAGACCCAAAAAAGACCATTAAAAGACGAATATGACGAAGAGACTACTAAAGTTCCAGGAAAGCTAAAAACGCAGCGTCAGTACATGGACTCGTTTATTAATCCACCTTCTTTTATGGCAGAGCAGAAAAAGAAATTAGAAGAAGACGAAAAAAAGTCAAAGAAAAATCCACCAGAGCCAGTAAATGATTTCTTTACATTTTTAATTGATAACGCTCCTCTCGAAGAGTGGGAGCAAGAAATTTTAGCTATGGTTCGTGAGGAAGCTTATTATTTTGCACCTCAGGTGCAGACGAAGATTATGAATGAAGGGTGGGCGACGTATTGGCATTCGAAAATCATGACTGAAAAAGCTCTTAAAGATTCTGAGCTTATTGATTTTGCAGATCATCATGCTGGGACGATGGCTGTTAGGCCTGGACAACTTAATCCTTATAAGGTGGGAGTGGAGTTACTAAGGGATATAGAAGATCGTTGGAATCGTGGAAAGTTTGGAAAATCATATGACGATTGTGACGACATGGTAGCTAAGGCTAATTGGAATAGTAAGCTTGGGTTAGGGAGAGATAAAATATTTGAAGTCAGAAAAGTTTGCAATGATGTTACGTTTATTGATGAGTATTTAACTGAGGAGTTTGTTGAGCGGTTTCAGCTTTATACGTTTGTATTTAACCGAAGGACAAACCAGTATGAGATTGCAGATAGAGATTTTAGGAGAGTGAAGGAGAAGCTTTTATTTCAGCTCACGCATCGTGGACAGCCATTTATTTATATAGTGGATGGCAATTATCTTAATAAGGGAGAACTTTTACTTTGGCATAAGCACCAGGGATTGGATTTAGATGTGGTGTGGGCCAAGGAAACAATGAAGGCTCTAAGTGAGATTTGGAAAAGCTTTACGTTAGTGTGTCGTTTTGTGAAAAAATAAAAAAATTGCCACGCATGTGGCTAAGAATAATTTTATTTTGCCATATTTTGTTTCCCAGGTTGGACGTGCCAAATTTAGATGAAAAATTCCAGTTGCTATGAGTAAAATCGCTGTAAACGGTAATGGATAATTTAATAACCATTGGCCGTTTTTTAAATAAATAAATGCCAAAAATAATAAGAACACACCCATTATCAAATTTGAAATAAAATGATTTGCACCACCTCTATAATGTGCAGTAACTCCCCCTGAGCCATGACAAAATGGCAATCCTCCTACAAGTGCGCTTATGATATTTCCGAAACCAATAGAATAGAGAAGATTGTTAATCTCAACGCGATGTTTTATTTTACCGTAATATCTATTTACAACATCTTTAGTCCCAATCACTGAGTTTGCTAAAGTAAGTGCTATTTGAGGTAAAACTAAGAGTAAAATTACGTCTATTCTCAATAATGAGTTAGTGGCTTTTGTGTTATTTAGTGTATGAAAAGTCGGGTCTGACCAGAAAATGGACCAGAGCATACCAAGGCTTGCGCATAATCCTAAGAATGGAAATTTCAAAACTTGAGTTAAAAACACTAATGTGACAGAAATAAAGAAAATAAGTAATTCATTAGAAAATGCTTGAGTAAAAAACCCATAGTTAAGCCATGTGATGGTTTTGGCAAATTGTAATCCTTGAATAATTAAAGTAACTCCTAAAGCAACCTGAATACAATGTATTAAGCTTTGTGGTATTTTTTTTGCTAATTCATTGGTTTTACAATTGCCTTAAGCGGTTGTACGCTCATCGGAACTTTAAAAAACAATCCACTCCCAATATATAAAACCGCTGAACTCAATAGCAATAGTGTGCCAGAAAAATTTGAAACGCTTGAAAGAGTTGCTAAAAGTGGGAACAAAATAGCACCATCAGAAAAGGCGCCTGTGAAATTTCTAAAAAAAAAGAACGTTTTATTCTTTATGCAATCAGTCAAGGCAATTTAATATGCACGAGATGCAATCGTATAGCAAGCTTGTTCTGTAGGAATAGTCTTCATGCCCCAGTTTGTCCCAGGGTATCCACCGTATGGGTGTCTGAATTCTATAGCTACAATATAATCAATCCGGTGTTCATAAACATAATCTAAACATTGTTGATAGATAGAATCAAAACCATACCCTGAAAAATCAAAGCTTCGCTTTGTCCAACTTGGTGCTGGAGGGTACGGTGTGGGATAGGGTGGATATGGAGGTGGCCAGCTCCCATGGTGATAAAACACGAATGCTCCAGAGACTGTAATTTGGCCACCACCCGGAAATGGAGGAGGTGGCAATTCAGAGGTCTGGTTAATATAGTTTGCAATCACAAGATTGACTTTGTCTTCTAAGGTGACTTTGGGGTTTTCGCTAAACACCTTGTTTTTAAAGTCGTAGCTAAAGGCTTGGTGGAGAGTGAAGCGAAACCAGTTTATATTTTTTTCAGCTAGAGTTCCTTGGCTTGTGTCCCGAATGGCCCACACAGCAAGCTCAGTAATTTTACTGATTTTGCTCCCGTCAAACCTGTGAGGAATCAGAAGTTGAGATAATTCCTGATAAATCTGACTGTACCCTGGTATTTCACCACCAGTATTGTGATCTGCAAAGCAGATTGAACACAAAACAACACTCACTACCATTACTGATCTTATAAATTTCATAGACCCCCCCTAAAGACTTATAAAAAAGTTGTCTAATGTGTATCAAATAGCTTTTTTTTTATCAACAAAAAAGGCACATCTAAATTTTATTTGCCACATAACGTCATTTTATGTACATAATCTATTCCATTTTTGATTTTAAACCTGACAGATCCCAAACCAATAGCTTGCTTAATTCTTTTCTGGAGTAGGTAATTGCTCCCAAGAAAAGAGCATTAGCAGAAGTACTGCGGGCAATCCGTTTCATTTCTTTTGCATCCGAAGAAGTTTTTCCATACTCTAGTTCGGCAACTTTCTCTCCTTTTAGGTAATTCCAAACTTCAAAAATACCTTGTTCTTCTTGAGCAACTGCAAAGAACGGTGTGTTCTCAAAGGTTGCCACTTTGGTTTCGTATTGATAACGGCTACCAACTGTTGGAGACAATGGAATTTTCAGTGTTTTTGTTTCTTTCCCGTCTTCTGCATTAAAAACTTGTACACTTAGTATTGTTTTCCCGTCATCCGTTTTGGCTGTTTTACTGACAAAAATCCAATGATTACTTTTATGATCCCTGAGTAATATTGCTTTACCTGAAGAACCAAAGCCGTATTTCACTCCCTTAAGACTTAGATTATAGAGAGCAGATTTTGGATTAAGTGAGTTTTCATTAAAAGCTGAGACTAGCAATTCGTCCGAATTTTGATTTAAGACAAAACATATCAATATATTTCCATCTTTTCCTTTGATCACAGCTAAAGGTCCATCTAGTTCCATTTTAATTTGCTCGGATCTATTGCTTTCTAGATCCAAAATAATCCATTTTCCATCCGTGAGTGTAAGATATGCTCTTTTTTCATCCAAAGAAAAAGTAAGCCCTTGCCCTGCTTTATTTACAAGTCCTAGATTTTCAGCACTTTTCTCATCGGCAGAAATTTTGTAAATAAGTTCATTAAAATAATACTTTGGGCCACTGTTTACTGCTTCGTCCACAAAAAATAGTTTGCCACTTTGTGAAAAAGAAAACGCACTGTATGTGGCATTTTTTTTATCTAATTTTATGTCGAAAAGTTGCTCGCCGGTTTTAACATCAAAAAATTGAAGACCTTTAATAGCTGTGGTAAATGCACTTCCGAGTGATAATAGTTTCGAATCAGCAGAAAACCCATAACCGTAAATATCTTGTAGCTGCATATTGGAATGAGGCATTTGGACTTCTTTAAAATTTAGCAGATCATTTGGGTCAATCAAAAGGGCTACTACATCATTATACTTAGAGTATTCACCTCTTGGTTTAAATACTCCCAAAAGAGTTTTTCCATCTGCGGCAAATTCTACGCTATCCCACTCGCCTAGACCAATTCCTACATGGCTTGGTGTGTCTTTAATGATTTCTTCTTGATCGCTTTTCAATACCTTAGGAAGCAGGGCGGTCTCATCTGCTGCCTGAAGTATGTTTGACTGAAGTTGGGTCAATAAGAAAGCTGCAAAAACAAAGAAAATATACTTTTTAAATTTCATATCAAGTCTCCTATATAGCAAGATGAAGCATGGCGTTATTATGTTGTCAATGGGGTTATTTGTTTGAGTGAAAAACTGGGTTATTTATTTTGTTATTCAAATTGCTCTACTTCTATCCCAACTGATTTGAGCAAATCCAAAGAATCGCGGATACGATAATCTTCGCAATAAAAAATCTTTTTTACGTTTCCTAAATTAATAAGTCGTTTTGCGCATTGAACGCACGGCAAATGTGTAATAAATACAATTTTCTCTACTTGCCTTGGAGAATCACAGTTAATAACTGCATTTTCTTCAGAGTGTAAACAACCGCAATTTCCTACATCAGCGCGGTCACATTGGTTGGGTAAACCTGTGGCATTGCCATTGTAGCCAACTGCCAGAACCTTGCGATAATCTGTCGAAGTAATCACTGTGCCAACTTTTAGCCTCGCACATGTTGAGCGCTCAGAAAGCATGCGCGCTAGGGCTAAGTAAATTTTTTCAAAACTTGGTCTTTGTTGTGTCGTCATGTTCGCCCTTTATTTATTATCTGTATTGTCATGGATTTTGTGGGGTGGCCTGCATGAGTTCTGGTGGAACGTGTACAAAAGATAGATAAAACTTTAACTCTCTGATGGATTCAAAAACATCATCTTTGGCACGATGTGCGTTTTGTTTTTCAAATTTAAGATTATACTTTTCTCTGAAAATTTCCTTAAACGAACTTACGTCAATTAGTCTATAGTGTAGGCGTTTTGAAAACTCAGTAAAATACCGATCCACAAATCTTCTGTCGTTGCCAACAGAGTTTCCAGTTAGCACAATCTGATCTTTTTGGTCAAAATATCGGTTAGCCAAATCTAAGAAATCGTTTTCTGCTTGCTTAAGCTGTATTCCTTTTGGGATCAAGTTTACTAGGCCACTTTTGGTGTGGTTTTCTTTACACCAGGAGTTCATTTGCATAAGAATTTCAGGGGGTTGAAAAATAGCCTGGTTATAGATTTCGATAGGATTTAGGTCTAAATCCGTAATGACTGCAGCTACTTCTAAAATATGGTCTATTTTTTC
Organism: Deltaproteobacteria bacterium; assembly: GCA_016194835.1. Classification (GTDB taxonomy): domain Bacteria; phylum Bdellovibrionota; class UBA1018; order UBA1018; family UBA1018; genus JACRAO01. The sequence goes on along the minus strand of JACQAU010000105.1, from coordinate 2,733 downwards.
GTCTAATCCTGTCATCTCTAAATCAATCCAAAATAAGTGTTTCATATTGTTTTATTAAGTGAATACTAAAAAACTTTTTGAGTAATTGAAATGAAAAAAACGATTCTTGACATTTTTACTTGATTTCTTCCTATCATCTTGTATAAAAGTACTATTTTAGATTAATAATAGACTGAACTAAAAGGAGAACTATTGAAATGTCAACTCGAGTGCCCATAGACAAAGTCCGTAACATTGGAATTTCAGCTCATATTGATTCTGGGAAAACAACTTTTTCTGAACGTGTGCTGTTTTATACAAAAAAAATTCATAAAATCGAAGAAGTCAAAGGAAAATCTGGTGTAGGTGCCACGATGGATTTTATGGATTTAGAGCGAGAAAAAGGCATAACAATTCAATCTGCTGCAACTTATTGTATCTGGAATGGGTATAATATCAACCTTATTGACACCCCTGGACATGTGGATTTCACAATCGAAGTAGAACGATCACTGCGTGTTTTAGACGGAGCTGTGTTGGTTATTTGTGCTGTAGCAGGCGTGCAATCACAATCAATCACGGTTGATCGTCAAATGCGCCGCTACAATGTTCCAAGGATTTGCTTTATCAATAAAATGGATCGCGCAGGTGCTAATCCATTTAGAGCTATCAAGATGATGCGAGAAAAACTCAGACTAAATGCTCATTTTATTAATTACCCCATTGGAGCAGAAGATAAATATCTTGGATGCGTCGATTTAGTTAACATGAAGGCTTATTATTTTGATGGTGATAACGGAGAAATCGTTCGTGAAGAAGAAATTCCAGCCAGTTTATTAGAAGAATGCAAAAAATCTCGCGAAGAACTAGTTGCTGCAGTAGGGGAGTTTGATGATGTAGTTGGCATAAAATACATTGAAGGAAAAGAAGTATCAGTAGATGAATTAAGAACTGCTATTCGTAAAGCTACTTTAACACTAAAATTTGTTCCCGTTATTGTGGGAGCTGCTTATAAAAATAAGGGAGTTCAGCTAGCTTTGGATGCAGTAAATTACTATCTTCCTGATCCTACTGAAGCAAAAAACTACGCGCTTGATCAAAACCAGAAGGAAGCAAAAATTGAATTGCTTAGTGATTTTAAAAAACCTTTTGTAGGGCTTGCTTTTAAACTAGACGAAGGACGCTACGGGCAGCTCACATACATGCGTGTGTATCAAGGCACCGTCGGTAAGGGAGATGTCATTTTTAACTGTAACAACGACAAGAAATTGAAAGTGCCTAGACTTGTGCACATGCACGCTGACGAAATGAATGATGTAGACGAAGCACAAGCTGGTGATATTGTTGCTCTTTTTGGTGTTGATTGTGCCTCTGGAGACACTTTTACAGATGGCACTATAAAGTACACTATGACATCGATGTATATTCCAAATGCTGTGATGTCTTTAGCTATAGCTCCAAAAGACAAGCAGGGACAAAATACTTTTTCTAAGGCCTTGAATAAATTTACCAAAGAAGATCCTACGTTTAGGGTTCATCGAGATGAAGAGTCTGCTCAAACAATTATTAGTGGTATGGGAGAGCTGCATTTAGAAATTTATTGTGAACGGATTAAGAGAGAATTCAATTGTGAAGTAATTGTTGGTAAGCCACAAGTGGCTTTTAGAGAGGCAATAACCCAGCGTGCAGATTTTAACTACACACATAAAAAACAAACTGGAGGTGCCGGGCAATTTGGTCGTGTGATTGGGTATATCGAACCAATTGGAGATAATCAAAAACCATATGAATTTGTTGACGATATCTTTGGTGGTTCAATCCCGAGGGAATTTGTTCCTGCCTGTGATAAGGGGTTTCAAGAAGCTATCAAAGAAGGAAGACTTATTGGATTTCCTATCGTTGGTGTCCGCGTTGTGCTTACGGATGGTGCTTACCATGCAGTGGACTCATCGGAAATTGCGTTTAAAACAGCAGCGATTATGGGTTTTAGAGAAGCATATGAAAAAGCCGGTGCTGTGGTGCTTGAGCCCATTATGAAACTAGAAACTTCAGCGCCTGAGGAATTTCAAGGGTCTGTAATGGGACAAATCAATCAACGGCGTGGGATTATTGTAAATAGCACGACTAATGAAGGTTTTTGTGTTGCTGAAGCCGATGTACCCCTTAATGAGATGTTTGGATATTCGACTGATTTAAGATCTGCAACACAGGGAAAAGGCGAATTTACCATGGAATTTGCAAGGTATGCTCCGGTACCAAGAAATATCCAAGAAGAGATGGTAAAAAAACATCAAGAAAAACGCGCTAAAGAGAAATAATTTTAAAAACTAAATCCAAATTTAGTGCCAAGGGTATGCATGCCAACTGTACTATAGCTACCTTCGAGTGTGAGTTGCAGGCCCAGATTTGGCGCTTTAAGTTGGATGCCTAAAAAAGCATTCCAAGCACTGGCGTGTTCTGTGCCCTTTAATGTACCCACCTGAGTGCCGTCTTCTAGTTCAATAGGGATTTCGATGCTTCCCAGGGTATACTGAAAACTCACACCTAAATAAGGATCTGCAAAGTTAACTCTTCGTGAAACTAATACTTGGGGTGACAAAGTTTTTGTTTTAGCAAACCCGAGGCTTGAAGCCGCGTAACACAGTCTGATGGCATATGTTGGACCTTCAGAAGGTTGATATACAGTCACTTGCATATCTCCTCCAATCAGGCGAAATCCTCTATAGGCGACATATGATCCACCCAGATTAACAT
>JACQAU010000198.1 GCA_016194835.1 Deltaproteobacteria bacterium | reverse complement strand
AGTTGCAAAACTTATTCACCGTTTGAGTTTGCGTTCAGGTGAACGGTTTGTGGCTTTAAATTGCGCTGCTTTACCGGAGCCGTTGATTGAAAGTGAGCTTTTTGGGTATCAAAAAGGAGCTTTTACTGGTGCTAATACCTCTAAAGAGGGACTTTTTGAAGCTTCACACGGAGGCACACTATTTTTAGATGAAATTGCAGATATGCCTCTGGCGTTACAAGCAAAACTGTTGCGTGTCTTACAAGAAAGGGAAGTCAGAAGGTTAGGTGATAATGAGTCAAGAAAAGTAGATGTTCGCATTATTGCAGCAACACATCAGGATTTGGGTCAAAATGTAAAAGAAGGAAAGTTTAGATTAGATTTACTGTATAGACTTGAGGTAGTGATCTTGAGTCTTGCTCCGCTCAGAGAGAGAGCAGAAGATGTCCCACTTTTAGCAGATTATTTTTTAAAGGAGTCTTGCCAAAGGCATGGCAAGGTAATTTTAGAAATTTTACCAGATGTTATGCAAATTTTACTTTCTTATGCCTGGCCAGGAAATGTGAGAGAGCTTTTTAATGTAATAGAGCGTGCTGTAGTGTTTTGTAATCAGGAGAAGATTACCAAAGAGTTTTTGCCATCCCATTTGTTACAAATATCAAAAGAGCCATTGTGTTTAGAAAAATCTCAGATTTCAATTCCTCTAGGTATTTCTTTAGAGGAAGTAGAAAAAATATTGATTCAAAAAACTTTAGAAGCCACATCTGGCGATAAAAATCTAACAGCAAAACTATTAGGTGTTCACTCACGGACGATTTATAGAAAATTAGGGCTTGTGAATAAATAAAAATTCAGATAAATAGTGCTTCATTACTACAGGTTTAAAGTTTTATAGTGAGTTGTGTCTAATGTCTTTACAGTCGATTCACTTTCGCCACGGTCGTTGCCTTCTTCTGTGTAAAACTTTGTATTAACCTGATTTTTTGATAGAAGCCGTAAACTTTTCTGGATAAATCAGAAATGCCGCAGATAAATCTTCATCTAAAAGCGGCCAATATACTCCTTCTCCATCGCCTAAAATTTCAAATTTAGCCAATTTGCTTTTAGAAGCATTTTTAAGACGTTTAGAAACGCTTTTATGTCTTTTAAAAACTTTTCCAGAAGGTAGTTTAAGAAAAAGAAAATCTGAATCTATCCAAAATGAAATAAATCTAGATCTTTCTTCTAGTGTGAAAGTATTCATACCACCTCCTTAGTAAAATCTCCTGATTTTCTAATACAAATGCCTCAATTCTTTTCAATTCAAAATCTTTAAAACGTGTGTTTTTGGCTAATTTATATGCGGCCGTTCATTGCCTTCTTCAGAAAAAAAGAAAAATCTGTATCCTTCTAGAATAATAACAGTTGGACTCATCTATTCTAAATTATGTAATTAAAGTTAATTTTGCAACATGATTTACATAATTTAATGGATACGCTTTGTTGCTGTGGGTGAAGAATCAGGGCCCTAGATCCGTTTTTAGGTTGATTGTTTTAAGTCATCGCTCGTGGGATTTACAGAAAATTAGGGCTTGTGAATGAATTAACGCACTAAGCTAGATATGTATACTAGGCTTGTATTAGGTTTCAGGTGCAGGCTACAATATATATAAAGGTTTAAAAGGCAATTTTATGAAAAAAACAAATAGCTTTGGTTTTACTATTGTCGAAATTTTAATAGCAATTGGAATTATGACTGTAGTTGCTTTAGGAACAGCCACAATGGTCCAGTTTGTTACAAAATCGTCAAAGAATGCTCAATCCAATTTAGAATTTCAAAATCTATCGGGACTTTTAAGAAATTTTCTGTCCAAAACTGAAAATTGTTCCAATATTTTCAATGTTACTCCCAAATTGGAGTTTGATCCAACGAGTGCAAGTTCAACGATTTTTTTAAATGAAATTCGTGCTCAGAGTGCTGGAAGTATATTGGCTAAAAAAGATACGGATATTACTCCAGGACTACGGCTAACTGTATTAGATGTGAGAAATTTTCATGTAACTGCTGCTCCTGATGTTTTTTTGGCAGATATTCATATAGAGGCAGTAAAAAGCGATAGTTTTTTTATCGGTACAAAAATGCTATCCGCAAACATTGGTATTCAGCTCAATACACAGGTATCTGGAGCAAAAAGAGCTGTTTTGTCTTGCGAACTCTATCAGGGCCCAACAACACAACAAACATGTCAAAACCTGGGTGGTATTTTTGATGCCAGTGCTATTCCACCATGTAAATTTCCAAATAATGCATTAACTATACAGCAAATCTGCAATTCTATTACTGGTGCTACTTTTAATGGTGCTACAAATATATGCACTGTAGCTAATGGCAGCACAATTACTGCAAAAACTTGTAACAGTGGAGAAGTAGCAAACGGCATAAGTTCAAATGGGTTGCTAAATTGTGCTAATCTTTCATTTTTAAGTTATTGCCCCACGGGACAAGTAGCTAGGGGGGTTTCTGCAAATGGGGGTTTAATTTGCATAACTTTGACTTGTCCAAATGGACAACTTGCGCAGAGCTATGATCCTGCAACGGGAGCTCCAAGGTGTGTTATTACACAATGCCAAAGTGGTAAATATTTGAGAGGATTTGATTCTGTAGGAAATATTATTTGTGATGCTTTGCCGCCTTCAACAGGTCAAGCTGCTTGTACGTTAGGTCCTATTTCTGCTCCTGGTGGTATTGTTGTGCAAGCAGGAACGAATATTTCAAAATATTGTCAGAATGGAGCAATTTCATACCCGCACAACGGTAGTGCCGGGTATACAGATTATCGTTGTCCAAATAATGATATGATTGTAACTGCTTGTACTAATATTTGTAGTAATGTAACCTACGCTGCCCCCGCAAATTGTGGGCCAAATGAAGTTTGTATTTTACCTAGTACTTGTCAAGCTGGCACAGCGGCATTGTGGTATTTTTCTAATCTTACCTTTGCTTGTAATTGTAATTCTATTAATGGTCCGTGCAGTCCGTATACAATTACAAAATGCCGTATTACTCCATAAATAACTTTTTTTAATAAGCGTGAGAGGATGATTTAGCTTGGACTTAATCCAACTAGAGCTGTTCTCTTTTGGTTTTTGGCAGAATAATATTCTCTGTAAGTTTAATAAGTATTAAATATCTTTTTTTATGATTAGTTTTTTTAAAAAATATAGTTTTAATTAATTCTACTGAAATTTTTTCCATTAGCATTGCATTGTAAATTTTTTTTCCTAAAATCTGTCCAAGATTTCTAGAGACATAAAATGAAACTATAGGATTTTGCATCCAGCGAAAATCATTTATTTGATCATATAATTTAAGACACTTTAAAGTTTGTTTAACAATTTGTAATTCAAGCTTGGATTGTTTCGTCTGAGTGGATAAAACATAATCCTGATAGAGATCACATTTTCTTTTTGGATTAATAATCAGACTGCAAAGAAAACCAAAAGCAGATTCTAAAATTCTTCTAAAAAAATCCTCGTAAGTTGGCTCAAATATTTTATTTTGATGTGAAATGCGTTTTAATAAATGTATTCCGGCTAAGTCGGTTATTTTGTTTTGGCTTTGGGTGCCAATATAAGCAAGATTTATTTTTGAAATATATAAATAATGATTATTTTTTATTCCAAAATTAATGATCTTGTACTCATTTGGAGTTAAAGTAGATTTTTTTTGGGGTGATTCAATAAAAGGTATATTGTCTATAGATTTTATACTAAAATTTTCATAATTTGGCATTTGAAGATCAAAAAAATAACTTAATATCTGTCCTTGATTCTTAAAGTAATACAACCAATCAACATCGTTTTCATCTAATTCTGGGAGTCTTTCAGCCCAATCTATTAGGGATTGAAGTTTAGCCCAGGGCGGACTTGATAAAATACAAAAGGTATTTGGAGTTAATTTTAATATATCTGCACTCTGTTCTTTTTTCCTGCGAGACATTTTCCAATATAGATGGTCAATATTTTGATGGATCGAAATAGTTTTTAATGCACTTCCAAGAAAAGCCTTAGAAATTTTCTTGATTTGATATGGCAAATGTTTTTCGCCGAGATGAAGTTCTCCACAGAGTACGAAAATCTTGATTTTTATTTTTTTTCTTATTGCATAATCAAATAAATCAGTAATAATTCCTGCAGCCCACCGGTCTCTTTGTAGTAGGGCATCTTTAGAGTGTGCACTTCTAAATGTTGCGCTTGAATCTAAAACTGTTTTTGGCTCATTAAGGGCAATGAGTGGACATTTGTTTTCGATTGCAAGATGAAAAAGTGGGGCGTAATTTGTCCAGGGGAATCCCCATTCTTTTTGGTATTGTATGTGCTTTAGAAAAGTGTTTTCACTTATTTTTCCTGTTTGATACAAGTTCAAATCTTTTTGATATTGACTTGAAATAAGCTCTAACCCAATACACCAGTTTTTATGTGAAGTAACTATTTCCCTCATGATTCGTAGCGCAGTTCGTTGGGCTTGTGAAAACGTATGAAAATCAGAGATAAGGCAGACATCACTTTGTAATATTCTGGCGAGTAATTTTCTTTTTGAAATTTTTATTAAAGATAGTTTTTGTGACTTAAAATCTTTTTCAAATTCTCTTTGATAGGTTTTGATTTCT
>JACQAU010000197.1 GCA_016194835.1 Deltaproteobacteria bacterium | reverse complement strand
CATGTACTTACACAAGGGTGTACCCAAAAACTTGTATTTTCGTGATTTGAAGAACCTATGAAAGCCAAAAAAAAACTTCTTAATTTTAAGATTATATCATGCTCAGAGGAATCAGGAAATTTGTGTTCTAAATCTTTTTCGTAAACAATTTCAAAACCTTCGTGGCTAAGTTCTTTTGCAATATGCTCTGTGAGTGGTTCCTGGCCAAGCACCAGGACTTTTCTACGACTTAAAATATATTGTCTTGCCAAATGTGGCAGTTCCATGATTTATGAGTCATATCGCCTACGTGGCTACTATTCAAGGGGTCGAGAAAATAAAAAAGCTACTTTTTTTCCCATTCACTGAAATATATTGGATAGGAGCAATAATGAAGACTTTTATGAAAAATTTGTAAATTATTAAGCTTTAAATCAGAAAATATCTTTTTTGCCTCCTCCCATTCCCATTGGCCTTGATTTGCCATAATCATAATGCCATTTCTAACTAGTAACTTTTTTACATGATTAGCTACACCCTGTGGGTCATAATAACGCTTTGGCAAACCCCACTTCTTATGTGGGTGTAAATCTAAAAAAGGAAAAAGCCAACTAACTACATTAATACTCTGATTATATGCTCTTACATCTATGGGATAATACCGGAGATGCCTCGCTTGTGTATAAAAAGTTTTACAAAAATATTCAGCAATTCGATACCGACTTTGTAATCTTTGATTTAAATAATAGGCATCTATTTCGATGCCGTCTAAGCGTATTTTTGTATTAGTAAATTGTTTAGATAAAAACATGGCCAAACCACCAACATATCGCCAATTTCTAGCTCCAACGTCTAAAACCCTAAAATCAGAAAAACCGCAATTCTTGAAATTATTTGTTCTATAAAACTGATCCAATAAATCTAAAACGCCCAAACATTCAGTTAGTGTATTTTTAGAAATAACATCAGAGTACTGTTGAAATCCATAAGTTAAAAAAAGCTCTCGTTTTCTATCATCACACGGTAAACTCGCACCACCTTCACAAACGCGTAGTCCCTTCCACTTGATGTTACGTCTAAGATGAAACAAACTGTTTAACATAAAATACACAGCAGTACTGCTGTCTCATCAAATTTACTTTTATGCATTTTTTTATAAATTTATTCGTACGGCTTTTGGGAGGACAGGATGTCCGGAGCACCATGGATGGTGCGACAAAGGGTCCCACAAAGCTGGATGCGGCCAGACGAATAAATTTATAAAAAAATGCCAAAAATATTTTGTTAACTCACTATTGCAGTATATTACTTCCTATTAAGCAATTTTTCTATTTCCTCTTGATTCACCCTAGGCCTTGCCCCACCAAAAGCCTTCAACGTATCTTGCAACCTGTTCTTAAGTATGGCTTGTTCTTCAGAAGTTTCTGCGGTGTAATTTTCTAAAAGATACTTAACAGTAGTCAAAGCATCCCAAAGACTCCCAACGCATTTTCTAATTTGTGGTCTAGTTTCAGCTTGTATCCCCTTCAGCGAGATCTCTTCTCCCAAATATGCAATTTCTGCAATATGAGGCAGCCCGAGTTGTTCTGATGTTCCACGAATTGCAAACATTTTTTCAGCAAAAACAGAAAAAAGATTTTTATTGCTTTCTAAATCATTTTCAATTTTTGTCAGTGTTTCTTCAGCGGTATTGGCAAAATCACTCAACTCTCTAATAAAATCCTGAATACCTTCATGTCTGTCATGTTCATTTTGTGAGTTCATTAAAACATCCGTTTCTTTAATAACGCGCCATGCACTTTAGATTGAACTTGCATTGCTGTTAAAGGCTTTAATAAATACTCATCCACCCCGGAAGTTACAGCCTCCATAACTTTATCAATTGTACTTTCTGCTGTTACCATCACAAAAGCCGTCTCTTTGTGTATGGGATGAGCACGAATATGTTTTAAAAGATCAAGTCCATCTGTTGGAAACATATGCCAATCTGATAAAATTAGTTGAATTTTTTCTAATTCCATCAGTTTTTTTACTTCTTCTCCATTTGCGCAAAGCAAAATCTTTTTAAATCCAAACATTCTGAGCAACTCCTTGATCTGAATTCTCATCGTATTAACATCATCTGCAACTATAATTGATATGTCTTCTTTTCTCATAATGACCCTGTCTCTTGATCTACAAACTATATAATGTTAAAAAATATAGTAACTCATTATCTGAGGAGTATTTAGTATTTTAACAAATTTTAGAATAAGATCAAAGGAGTTATTTATGAGCGAACCAAGCAAAATATCAGTTGTTCTCTGTGGTTCGGGCTTTAAAGACGGGAGTGAAATTAGAGAATCCGTAGCCGCTTTATGGGCATTAAGCAGTAAAAATATTGCATTTCAGTGCTTTGCCCCTGACGCACCACAAGCAGATGTTATTAACTGCTATACACAAAAAACAGATCCACAAACTCGAAATATGCTTATAGAAGCTGCCCGCATAGCCCGTGGAGATATTAAGCCATTAAATCAACTTAATCATGATGAATTTCAAGGCATTGTTATTCCGGGTGGTTTTGGAGTAGCAAAAAATCTTTGCTCTTTTGCAAAAGAAGGCTCAAAAGGCTCAGTGAGACCAGATCTTCAAAAAATATTAGAAGAATTTCATTATCAAAAAAAACCAATTGGTGCCATTTGCATTGCCCCTGCTCTAATAGCATTAGCATTTAAAAACAAAAATTTTCGTTTAACAGTGGGAAAAACCTGCGAAGTCAGTCAAGAAATTGAACGCTTAGGACATAAACACAAAGAATGTGCCACAGAGAGCTGCATTGTGGATGCACAAAACAAAATAGTTACAACGCCTGCTTATATGGATGATAACGCAAGCCTTGCACAGGTTTTTCAAGGAATCGAAAAGTTAGTAGCAGAAGTAATAAATTTAACGTTTTGAGTATTGGTATCTCTTACGCGCGCCGGATCTTCCATATTTCTTGCGTTCAACTTCTCTTGCGTCTCGTGTGATATGACCAGCTTTTTTAAGCACGGGTCTGAAAGAAGAATCAACTTTGAGCAAAGCCTTGGTTATGCCATGTTTCACTGCTCCAGCCTGGCCAGAAATCCCTCCGCCCTGTACATTAATATAAATATCATAAGTTCCGACGTTTGAAGTCAGCTCAAGAGGCTGCATAATCAGCATCCTAGAAGTAGCTCTTGGAAAATAATCCTCAAATGTCCGATTGTTAATTCGGATAATGCCAGTTTCTGTAAGCCTTGGCCTTAAATAAACTCTGGCAATTGCGTTTTTTCGTTTTCCTACTTGATGGTATTGTTTTTCCATTAAGACTCTGACTCCTTTAGATCTCTTCTGTTACATCTCTTCTGTTACATCTCTTTTGTATTTTCCTTTGGTGTTTTTAGCACAGTTTTTCTAACTGCCGCAAAAGGAAGTGCTTGTGGGTTTTGAGCACTATGCGGGTGGTCACTGCCTTTATAAATTTTTAGTTTATTCATCTGATGTCGCGCCAGTGAAGACTTACTCATCATACCCCAAACAGCACGACGTAAGATTTCCTCTGGCTTTCTTTTAAGCAATTCTTCTGCAGTTTTAATTTTTAACCCGCTGATATACCCAGAATGGTTATAATAGAGCTTTTGCTTCCACTTATTACGGGTAAAAACAACTTTTTCTGAATTCACTACAACAACGAAATCCCCCGTATCTACATGAGAAGTCACTGTAGCCTTGTGTTTTCCAGTAATTACCCTTGCCAAAATAGTAGCTAGTCTTCCAACTACCTGATCTTTTGCGTCAACTAAGTACCATTTTGGGGCTCTTGGACCTTTTTGTTCAAATAAGTGTGGCAACGTTTGTTTTGCTTGGTATGTTTTTTGCTGGAACATAAGAACAATGAGATAACAAGAACATGAAGCAAAAGTCAACTATATTATTACTGAAAGTGTAATGGGTTTTTTGACAAATTATGAAAACTAAGTTTCATGTTGTATGTTCGTGCATCAGTAGGTGATTGGTTTTGCATATAATAATAATGTTTTCTGTCGTGTGTGCACAATACAATGGGTATGGAGTGCCCGAAAAATTACCGAGAATTGATTAAACGCTTGTCCACAGGGGATGCCTGTTTTGACTATCTTGCCGCTATTCGTTGGCCGGACGGCTTTGTTCAGCATGCAGAACCTACACCCGTGTCTTGGCGGGAACACTATTTCAGGACACAAAGCTCCCACTCAGTCTTTGGTTTCAAATGATCTGGTGGTTTATGGGACCAAGAAATGGTGCCAGTGCGTTTGCACTACAACAGAACTTTGGCATCGGCAGCTATCGCACCGCTGGAAAAGTTTTGAGCAAATTGCGATCTTGCGCAGTATTGCCGTTGCGGTCACAGCTAACAGGAATAGTCGAAGTCGATGAGGCATACTTGGGAGGCGTAAATAATAAGGAAATCATAGGGATTGCTGCTGAAAAACGCGGAAGCGCTACTGGCAGAATTCGCATGAAACATCTCAAAAACCGCGAGGCTTCGGAAATTCAGGGCTTTATTGCAGCATGTGTTGAGCAAGGCGCGACCATTATCTCAGATCGGCACAATAGCTATCCAACAATCGTCAACAAGGGATATCTGCATGAGCCTCAGAAAAAGCCCTACTTTTGGGAAGAAGTTGATGGTGATGATGAGCGCCTATTGCCGCGCGTTCATCGTGCTACCTCCCTGTTGAAGCGCTGGTATTATGGAACCTATCAAGGGCGAGTGCATAAACAAAATCTGCAGTTTTACCTGGACGAATTCGTTTTCAGATTTAATCGCCGTACCTCTGGCCACCGCGGTCTTGTATTTCATAGAATGATTGAAGCTGCTGTGCGTTCAAAACCCAAACCAAAATCTAAAAGGTGACGTCAAGTGCCCATGCAGGGGGAACTCTCGCAGGAGCAATATCTGGCGGCCTAAAAGGTAGTCCCATATGAATCAAGATACTTCGAATGACAGATGTTTCTAGGATTGCGGCTATGATTTTCATCTCTCCACCACATGCATTACAATGGCTAAAAATTTAAGATACTTTCAACTTAAGATATTACAGCGTTGTGGTTTTTTGAATACTCTATTTGCTCCACTTCCTGGAATATATAAATTACAAGGGAAAAATGCATAACGCACCTCTTTCAACCGAATTGCCGGAGAACTCGGAAAACCGTATCATATGACATCTTTATTTGGGTTTCAGTCACGTTTTCCAGGGGAACGCTCCTGCTGGAACTTTCAGATCAAAGCACGTTGGCCAGATGGATTTAAATGTCCAACATGCCACAGCAAGGGAGACCTTCTAAAGAAGCGGAAGGTCTTCGAATGTAGGAGTTGTAGCAAACAAACATCTGCGACTGCAGGAACTGTTTTTCATAAAAGCCGCATTGAGTTACGCAAGTGGTTCTGGGAAATTTTTTTGATGGCGACATCCAATAAAAGTGTCTCAGCACTTTACCTTCAAAAACAACTTGGAATCGGCTCGTATCGTGCCGCATGGTTGATGATGCAGAAGATCCGCCAGGCTATGATTCAACGCGATAGTCAGTACAAACTTAGCGGCACAGTTGAGGCTGACGAGATTCATATTGGAGGTAAACAAAGCCTTTAAAGAAAGAAGGGAATTTGGATCAAATAAGACCCCTTTTTTGATAATAGTGGAGGAAAATAAAAGCGGTGGTCCTAGATTCGTAAGTTTCGAGGAGCTTGAAACTATTTATAAGGAACACGTTCTGTCGGCCCTAGAAAAGAAAGTTGAGAAAGGCAGCAAACTCAAATCTGACGGAGCAGGCGCTTATGTGAAGGCCAAAGACAGAGGCTATGACTTAGAACGTTCAGTTTACATAAAGGAAAAAGAGAAGACCCAAGAGCATCTTTTCTGGGTCAATATCCTGACTTCCAATCTAAAGAGATTCCTGCTCTCAACCCATCCCGGTGTGCATCCAAAATATCGACATACTTATCTTGCGGAATTCGCATACCGCTTCAATCGTAGGCATTGGCGCGCCGAAGCATTTGATCGTCTTTTGTACGCCT
>JACQAU010000196.1 GCA_016194835.1 Deltaproteobacteria bacterium | reverse complement strand
GTGTTGGGGTGCCACTTCATGGTGCGCCAGAAGCCCAATATATTGTTTTAACACAAAAAAATAATAGCTGGCAAATCGAACCTCATTATATCCCATACGATTATCAAAGCGCCCTTAACGAATTCGTTTTGTCTGGCATGCTTTCTCGTGGAGGGCCAATTGCCTGGTTGCTTTACATAGAAATCAAAACCGGCAGCAGACAACTCTCAAAATTTCTAGAAGACGCAAAGCAAAAGTCATTAAAAGATTTTGACGCCGATACATTAAAAACTAAAATTACTAAGTATTTAATTAAATTTGGGTATTGGGAAGAGATTAAAGTTAAGCTTTAACTAAATCAAAAAAAAGCAATTCGGAGAAACCGTCGGCAGCGCAACCTATGTAAGATTATTGATAGAGTTCTCTTATTTTAGTGATCTTTCTACAGATGGGGCCATAAGTTTTGGTAAGGCACGAAGAAAAAGTTCGACTGGCCATGCCTCAATAGGCCCAAAGCGTTCTTTTCTGGTTCCACCATAAACAAAATATGCTTTAGCCTGTGGATAGTCTTCGCAAAACAACTGGAGCGACTCCATATCAGCACGTCTTATCCGCGAAGTCTTTGTCACTTCGATTGCGTGCAAGCCATGCTCTCCGTATAAAATAAAATCAACCTCATGATCTTCGGTGGTTCTCCAGTAGGAGATTGCATAACCCGAATGAAGATAATCATTGAGCGCTTTCAGCTCTTGATAAACAAGCGTTTCAAGCGAGGGCCCGTCAACTTCAAAATCCGAATCCAGCAGACCCTTTGGCCTGATCGTTCGGTAAACACCAAGATCAAAATAATAGAATTTCGGAGCGGAGATAAGTTTACGCTTTGCCCTTCTGGTAAACACTTGTAGACGTGTGGCTAAAAGTAGATCCTCTAAAATTTGAAAATAATCTTCAACTGCTTTTCGTCCCACAGCACAATCGGATGAAATTGAAGAAATATTCAGAGGCGAGCCCTGTGAAAAGCTAGCAGCTTCCAGAAAACGTGAAAATCCTTCTAAGTTTCTGACTAAACCCTCTTGTTGCACTTCCTCTCGCAAATATGTTGTTACGTAACTTTCAAGAAAATCTTTCGGGTTTTTGCTCAACAAAACACGCGGGAGACAACCATATCTCAATGTACGAGTCAAGTTAAAATCCTTGCCCAACTCCAAGGCGGTCATTGGATGCATTCGACATGTCAATGCACGTCCGGCCAGTAGATTAACACCCTTACGCCTCAGTTTTCGCGCACTTGATCCGGTCATGGCAAACAGGAGCCCCTGTGTTTTCGCTCGCCCCTCGATGAGACGATGAATTTCGTTTAATAAAAGGGGCACCCTTTGTATTTCGTCAAGTACAACTACACCAGAGTAATTTGGGGGAATCATGTCGTCTATGCGCTCCGGAGTAGCCAAAAGTGTTCGGTATAGTGCTCCATCAAGAAGATCGAGGTAGAGCGAGTGGGGAAACTTTTCCTTGAGCCAATAAGATTTTCCAGTCCCTCTCGGACCGAATAAGAAAAAATGATCCTCTGACACATTCAGAACTCTGTTCCACATAAGACCTACTATATACCATAATTGGCCTTAATGTAAACTTTAAAGTTATACTATCTGTTTAAATTATAAATTAACAATTACTGCAAACTTCTGGCATTTCTAAAACCTGCTTAAGACGGCTCTTGTCTCGATAAACCGTAATTCCCTTGCAGCCCATCTCATAAGCCAAAATATATGCTTTCTTAACGTCCTCTGTTGTCGCCCTCTCGTGTAAATTAACCGTCTTTGAAACCGCACTATCTGAGAATCTTTGAAACACTGCTTGCATTTTTATATGGCTCTCTACAGAAACTTCCCATGCCGGTTTCCAACCTTCTCCCACCTGGTGCACCTCTAGTAATTTTTCACCAGATAAGACATTTTTATAATAAATATCCGAAAATATAGGCTCAATCCCACTTGAGCATCCAGCAATCATACTTATAGTCCCCGTGGGTGCCACTGTGCTCACCGTAGCGTTTCGTAAATAAGGGTAACCCAGGCGATCCCAAAGTGAGCCTTTCCAATTCGGAAAACGCCCCTTTTGCTTTGCTAACTCATGTGATGCCAGCTTTGCCACGTGATCCAAAAAACTCATTAACTTCTCACCAAAACAAACAGCAGATTCGCTATCGTATGGGATTTTTTGTAATAGCAAGGCGTCTGCAAAACCCATAACCCCAAGACCTATTTTTCTATTCTTAAGAGTTATCTTTTTAGACTTGGTAATAGGGAAAAAATTAATGTCTATTACGTTATCTAAAAATCTAACTGCTATTTTAATGTCATCATAAAATCCGTCCCAGTCAAAACCGTTTTCTTTAACATATGCACTAACATTTAACGAACCCAGATTGCAAGATTCATACGGCAAAAGTGGCTGTTCACCACATGGATTGGTGCTTTCAATCTCTCCACATTTGGGTGTGGGATTGAATAAATTTATGCGATCTAAAAATACTAGTCCAGGATCCCCACACTCCCATGCGCTTTGTACTATATTATCAAAGAGCTCTGTTGCTTTGACTTCTTTGATTGCTTTTCTGGTAGATGGCTCTTTTAATATAAAAGATTTATCGTTCATTAGTGCGCACATAAAATCTTCTGTGGCGCCCACAGAGATATTGAAATTACAAATTGACTTTTGGTCCCGTTTTGAATTTATAAATTCAAAAATATCCGGATGATCTATGCGCAGCACCGCCATGTTTGCTCCACGCCTAACTCCTCCTTGTTTGATAATTTCTGTAGTTTCATCGTAAATCTTCATAAAAGACACGGGCCCAGAAGCAATACCCCGGCTTGTTTTGACTTGACTACCAGAAGAGCGAAGCCGGGAAAACGAAAACCCGGTTCCGCCTCCTGATTGATGAATTTTGGCAGCATACTTTAAAGTTTCAAAGATACCATCTAAAGAATCTTCGATTGGTAAAACATAACACGCAGAGAGTTGTCCATGGGGTTTGCCTGCATTCATAAGTGTTGGACTATTTGGTAAAAATTTAAGAGCGGTCATAAATTTAAAAAATCTTTTTTCCCACTTCTGCTTTTCTTTTTTTTCAATACTGGCCACAGCTCTGGCTACCCGTTGAAACATCTCCTTTGGTGTTTCAACAACATTGCCAAGCGGATCTTGGGAGAGGTATCTCTTTTCTAAGACAAGTTTCGCATTTTCTGATAATAAAGGCTCCATGAGTACACTTGTATCAAAAAACCCTGCCACTGGAGAAGTATTAAAAGAACTAAAAACCACATTGCCAGACGCCCTGCCTGGTATCTTTTTACAAGCAAGGCTAGCTCAAGAAAAATGGTCTAATACCCCACTTAGAGAACGATCTCAGTATTTAATCCAACTTAGAGAAACCATACTGGATCAAGTTGAGGAAATTACAGATCTTATTTCTAAGGAAAACGGAAAACCAAAGTTTGAGGCCATGTCTAACGAGCTATTGCCATGTGTTGATCTCCTGAGTTTTTTCGCAAAAAAGGGGCCAAAAGTCTTAAAAAACAAAAGAATTCATTTATTTTTGATGAAGCATCGTAAAAGTTATCTCAATTTCTGGCCACTTGGGGTTGTGTCCATTATTTCGCCGTGGAACTACCCGTTTTTACTCCCATTTGGTGAGTTAGTAATGGCTCTGATTGCTGGAAACGCTGTGGTTTTTAAACCAAGCGAAATCACACCACTAGTTGGTCTAAAAATACAGTCTTTGATTGACGAATCAGGTTTTCCACAAAACCTAGTACAAACCGTAATTGGAGATGGTGCACTTGGAGCTGCGGTTATTGCACAGCAACCTGCGAAGATATTTTTTACAGGCAGTGTGGCTACTGGTAAAAAAATTATGTCTCAGGCTTCTCAATATTTAATCCCTGTAAATTTAGAACTTGGCGGCAAAGACGCAATGATTGTTTTGCCAGATGCTGATTTAGATTTTGCAACAAGTGCTGCGCTTTGGGGTGGCTCTTAGTCCTACAATCGTTACTGGAAAAAACATCGAAGACTTACAAATCTATAATGACGAAACTTTTGGACCAGTGGTGGCAGTAACTACTTTTAAAAACGTGGACGAAGCTGTAGAAAAAACCAATAGAAGTCGCTATGGCCTTTTGGCTAGTGTGATCACAAAAGACATCTCGTTGGGAGAAAAAATTGCAAAAAGACTTCATGTTGGTACAGTAACAATTAATGAAGTGACTTATACTGCTGGATTATCCGAAACTCCGTGGGGAGGAGTAAAAGAAAGTGGATTTGGAAGAACTCATTCTGAGCTGGGGTTGTTAGAGTTTGTAAACATTAGGCACATTCATAAACCACGCATTTGGTTTTTCGTTTGCAAATCCCCGTGGTGGTTTCCTTATACGCCTTTTCAGTTTCAAGCATTTAGAAAGTTCCTGGAGCTTTATCGAAAAAACTGGTGGCACAAACTGAAGGCTTTGCCTGAGTTTTTGTGGAATTTTTTGCAGTTTTTAAAAAATGAACCCAGGGTGTAAGGCTTTAACTTTCACCCCCGTCTTGGGGCGTTCGTCTGAATATAGTCCACAACTTCTTTGAGACTGGCTCCGGGAGTAAATACCATATTCACTCCTTTTTGTTTTAAATCTGAAATGTCTTCATCTGGAATAATACCGCCTACGACAAACAAGGCGTCTTTAAGACCGGCTTTTTTTACTCCATTTATAATTTCAGGAACTAAAACATTATGGGCACCAGATAAAATGCTCATCCCCACAACATGAACATCTTCTTGTATGGCGGCATTGATAATCATTTCTGGGGTTTGGTGAAGACCGGTATAAATAACTTCGAACCCAGCATCCCTCAGAGCCCTGGCAATAACTTTGGCCCCTCTGTCGTGTCCATCTAACCCTGGCTTAGCTACTAAAACTCTGATTTTTTCCATTTAGTCCTCTTTAGTTAATCCCATTTGGTACACTAAAACACACCGGTCTCTCTATATTCACCATAAACGCTTTTTAAAACATCACAAATCTCTCCAAGTGTCGCATATGCCTTTACGGCTTGCAAAACCGGGTCACACAGATTCTGTCCGTTCTGTGCCGCTTCTTTTACAATCCTCATAGCCTCTTCATGAGCTTTTTTTGAACGTTTTTTTCTTAATTCCGCCAATCCTCGCGTTTGTCTCTCCTCTACACTCCGATCAATATACAACGTGTTAATAGTCTGTTTTGGTTCTTCGGTTTGATACTTATTAACTCCTACAATAACTTTTTCTTTTTTCTCTAGCTGCCGCTGATAGTGATACGCACTATTTGCAATCTCTGATTGTGGAAATCCTCTTTCGATTGCCTTAATCATGCCCCCCATCTCATCAATGCGCTTAATATAATCTAATGCCTGTGTTTCCGTTTTATTAGTAAGCCACTCGATAAAATAAGACCCGCCCAGAGGATCTGCAATATGCGCCACCCCGCTTTCTTCTGCAATAATTTGCTGGGTTCTTAGTGCTATTTTTGCCGTCTCATCAGTCGGTAACGCCAATGTCTCATCCATGCTGTTTGTATGAAGTGACTGAGTGCCACCCAAAACCGCAGCCAACCCCTGAAGTGCAACTCTAACAATATTGTTATGCGGTTGTTGCGCTGTCAGAGAAACACCCGCCGTTTGTGCGTGAGTTCTTAGCATAAGCGACTTCTCGTTCTCTGCTCCGTAACGGTCTTTCATTAAGCGCGACCACATTCTTCTCGCTGCTCTAAATTTCGCAATCTCCTCAAAAAAGTCATTGTGCACATCAAAGAAAAAAGAAAGCCTTGGAGCAAACTCGTCTACCTTTAGACCACGCTTTAAAGAAGCCTCTATGTATGCAAGCCCATCCGCTAATGTAAAAGCCAACTCCTGTACAGCCGTGGCCCCGGCCTCGCGTATATGATAACCACTAATGCTAATCGTATTCCAGTTTGGATAATGTTTTGTGCAAAACTCTACCGTATCAATAACCAGCTTTACTCCCTCTTTGATCGGAAAAAGCCACTCTTTTTGTGCTATGTATTCTTTTAAAATATCATTTTGCAATGTGCCTCTTACCTTTTCTCTGGGCACCCCTTGTTTCTCGGCCACTGCAAAATACATGGCCATCATCACAATTGCTGGGCCATTGATCGTCATCGAGGTTGTTACCTCGCCCAGAGGAATTCCATCAAAAAGTCTCTCCATATCTTCTAACGAAGAAATAGAAACTCCACACTTGCCAACCTCTCCCTTAGATTTTGGGTGGTCAGCGTCATACCCCATCAGTGTTGGCATATCAAACGCGGTGGACAAGCCCATTTGCCCCGCTTGCAAAAGAAGTTTAAATCTCTTATTGGTTTCTGCAGCACCTGCAAACCCTGCAAACTGCCTCATGGTCCAAAGTCTTCCACGATACATATTAGGCTGCACACCGCGGGTGTACGGATACTCGCCGGGAAAACCTAAGTCTTTAAGATAATCAAAACTTTCAAGATCCAGAGGCGTTCCTAAGTCCAATACATCCATATCACTTAGTGTGGTAAATCTAATTGGACGAGGGAGGTATTTCTTTTCGGTCTCTTTTAATTTATTCTCCCATTTTGTTTTTTGATTTTTTATTTCCATTATCTTTATTTTCCCAGCTCTTGTGCCGCTATGACAAGTTTTTGGATTTCTGAGGTTCCCTCGTATATTTCTGTTACCTTGGCATCTCTAAAATTTCTCTCTACAACATATTCTTTCGTGTAACCATATCCGCCATGCACCTGTATGGCCTTTGTTGTAACCCACATCGCCACTTCTGATGCCTTAAGCTTAGCCATTGCAGCTTCTTTAGTATAAGACAACCCCATGTCTTTTCTCTTGGCCGCGTACCAAATAAGTAGCCTAGCCGCTTGAATTTCTGTAGCCATCTCGGCAATGTAAAACTGTATGGCCTGAAGCTTGGCAATAGGCGCACCGAATTGCTCTCTTTCTAAAGCGAACTTCTTAGACGCATCAAATGCACAGCGCGCAATGCCAAGTGCCTGCGCGGCTATTCCTATTCTTCCCCCATCCAAAGTAGAAAGTGCGATTCTTAGACCTTGTCCCTCTTTTCCTAAAAGACCATTGTCTGGGACAAATACATCATCAAAAAAAAGCTGCGCCGTAGAAGAAGCCGTTATCCCGAGTTTGTCTTCGATTTTAGCTACCTGATAGCCTTTAGTTTTGGTGTCTACGACAAAGGCACATATGCCCTTATGTCCCTTTGTTTTATCCAGTGTTGCAAACAAGATACAATAATCGGCTTCTTTGCCGTTAGTGATCCAATTTTTAGTTCCATTAATTTTATACCCACCGCTGACTTTGGTGGCTTGGCACTTTAACCCCGCAGGATCGGAACCATGTCCTGGCTCAGAAAGAGCAAAACATCCAAGTTTCTTTCCTTGAGCTAATGGGATTAAAATTTCTCTTTTCTGCTCTTCTGTTCCAAAGGTTTCTAACGGAACACAAACTAGTGAGTTGTTTACAGACATAATTACCGCAGTCGAAGCACAAGCCGCTGCGGTTTCTTCTAGAGCAATAGCATAAGAAACGGCGTCAAAGCCACAACCCCCGTATTGCTCATTAACCATCATCCCCATAAAACCCATGTCAGAAAGCTTTCGAATGACTTCAACGGGAAACTCCCCTGTTTGGTCAAATTTTGCAGCATGTGGAGCAATTTCTTTTTTTGCAAACTCTCTAGCTTGTTCTTGTAAGAGTTTTTTAGACTCGTCTTGTTCTGGCCAGTATAATATCATTTTCTTATTCCTTTATAGCCCCTGAAATTTTGGTTTTCTTTTTTCAACAAACGCCGACATTCCTTCTTTTTGATCGTAAGAACTAAATAGAGTTCCAAATGTCTGTGCTTCTGCGTCTAGCTTTGCGTTTAGTCCATTTGTTTCTGAAAGTTCGTTTATTGTTTTTTTTGAGGCTCGAAGCGCTTCTGAAGACTTTTGGCTAATTTCACAAGCAAACTCAATTACTTTAGATAAAAAACCCTCTACCGGATACACAAACGAAGCCAACCCTATCCTAAACGCTTCGTCCGCTTTAACCCGTCTACCAGAAAAAATAAGTTCCTTGGCTCTCGGGAGTCCTACAAATTTTGGCAATCTAAAATTTGCTCCAAACCCGGGAATAATCCCCAGCCCCACCTCGGGTTGTCCAAACACTGCGTTTTCAGATGCAATAATAAAATCACACGCGATGGCCATTTCTGTACCACCACCTAACGCAAAGCCATTAACTGCAGCAATTGTGGGTTTGGGCATTTGTTCTAATAACTTGGCAACATCGTGCCCCAAACGAGAAAATCTCACCCCCTGAGAAGTATTCATATCTTTCATTTCTGCAATATCCGCTCCGGCAATAAAGGCTTTGTCGCCATCTCCGGTTAAAATCACAACACGAACTGTGGTATCTTTTGCAAACACTTGGAGAGTTTCTTTGAGTTCTTCGAGTGTTTCAGTATTGAGCGCATTGAGTTGTTTAATTCTTGAAATTTTGACAATCTGAATACCGAGTTCTTTATAATCTAAAATTAAATTCTTACATGTTGTCTTGTTAGTTGTCATACTCGCCACCTACAAGTCCTTCCTGGACTTGGCTGTCCGTTGGACAGTCGGTCTTCTCGGCCAATCCTGGCCTCGAAGTGTCTGCGTTTGTAATTATATGTACACTCACCTCTGGCTCGTGGGTATTGTATTATTTGAATTGTCATATTTATAGAATCCTCTTTTTGTTTTCCTACCCAACCAACCCGCAGCTACATATTGTTTTAAAAGTGGGCTTGGGCGATACTTAGAATCTCCTAGTCCTTCATGTAAAACTTCCATAATAGATAAGCAAGTGTCTAATCCAATGAAATCGGCAAGCTCAAGGGGTCCCATTGGTTGATTGGTCCCTAGTTTCATTGCGGTATCTATGTCTTTTGGAGTCGCAATTCCTTCATAAACTGCGGTAATTGCTTCGTTTATCATAGGTAAAAGAACCCTGTTTACAGCAAAACCTGGAACATCTTTGACTTCTACCACGGTCTTTCCCATTTTTTCAGAAACCCATTTTATTGCCGCGAAGGTCTCATCTGATGTCTGCAGTCCCCGGATGCCTTCTACAAGTTTCATTAAAGGAACCGGATTCATAAAATGAATACCCCCAACTTTTTCTGGCCTTTGTGTGTGAGACGCAATTGCAGTAATACTGATCGACGACGTGTTTGTAGCCAGCATGGCGTCTTTGGGACAAATTTCGTCAAGCAATTTAAATAATTGAAATTTCAGTTCTTGGTTCTCGGTTGCTGCTTCGACAACAAAAGAAGCTTGGTTAAGGTTTTCATAAGACACGAAATCCGCATTGAGCTGCGGTTTGTGCTATTCCTATTCCCATTTGTCCGGACCCTAAAACTGCAATTTCGGTTATTTCTTTAGTCATAGTGTGTTTTTCTCCGTTCCTTACTTTAATTCAAATCAATAAAAATGCCAATAGCCCGCTACTTCCCAATACAAAATTCTGAGAATATCTTTTCTAAAATATCCTCTGGCAGGGTCTCTCCAATGAGCGTGTTGAGAGAATTTAGGGCGTGTCTCAAGTCGGCAGCAAAGAGATCGCTTTCTTGGACTTGCGTTGCTCTTTTGAGATGATCTATGCACTCTGATACCGCCTCTAGGTGATCAAATCGTGTTAACAAAACTTCACCTGGATCTCTAAAAACAAAACGCTCACAAAATCTAACAATCTCTTGTGAGGCATCAGAAATCCCCTCACCAGTCAGGGCAGAGGTTTTGAGCCAATGGGGCACCTTAAATGTCTTAATTAATTGTTTTTTTAAAACACTAATTCTTTCTTCTTTTACCAGGTCACACTTGGTTAAAATCCCGAGTGTTTTTTTATTAGGAGAGCAAATCTTGCCCCATTCTTTTTTTAACGCCGCAAATGATATGGACACATCTACAATAAGTAATATTAGTTCTGCTTCTTTACCGGCCAGGTGTGTTCTTTGCACTCCTAGTTTTTCTACTTTTCCCACACTTTTTCTCAGACCTGCGGTATCCATAAGCCTTAATGTCACGCTTGTTTTTTCTCCGTGTAAAGCCAAAGTCTCTTTTACTATATCTCTTGTCGTACCTGAAATTTCTGAGACAATAGATCTGTCTTCACCTAACAACGCATTAAAAAAACTTGATTTTCCAGCATTAGGAAGTCCTATAAAAGCTACTGGAATACCATCTTGAATACGATTTCCTCTTTCAAAACTATTTTTTAACTGTAAAAGCTTTTCCATGATCGCGGGAATTTTTTCTTTTAAGCGCGCCAAGCCAATCTCGTTTACATCTTGATCTGAAAAATCTATACTAAGCTCTCCCATGGCAGCCAAATGCTTGAGGTTTTGAGCTATCTCATTCAGACATAAACCGAGACTCCCGCTGATTTTTTCTAGTGCTAGTGTGTGGGCAGAAAAATTCGAAGACGCTATTAAATCCGCCACCGCCTCTGCCTGATTAAGGGTCATCTTGCCGTTTCTTACCGCGCGAAAGCTAAACTCACCTGGCAATGCTTGTCTTAAACCTAAAGCACAAAGTTCAGAAAAAAGCTTAGAAACTATATAAGAACTCCCATGTAAATAAAACTCCACCGTATTTTCTCCTGTATAACTGTGGGGAGCTAAAAAAAAACACGCCATTGCTTCGTCAATTACCTGTTTGTTTATATCTTTAATTTTTGTAAATATTAGTTTTCTCTCTTGCGCGTGTTTAATTTCCTTAATGCCAGTCAACTTTTGGAATATTATTAGGGCTTTTTCTCCGCTTATTCTCACATTAACAATTGGACCACCCATTGCTGTGGTAAGAGAAAATACCGTTTCTTGAGATAAATATTGAGATAATCTGTGTGCCGCGCTCAGTCGGGCGGGCTTATGTTTTTGCTCCCTGGACATTAGTAGTAATTCCTAATTTTTTATTTAATACAAGCTGCCTCACTATCCCCGATAGAGAATTTACTAACATATAAATCGTTAACCCAGATGGAAGTGGCAGCATAAAAACTCCGAAAATCAAAGGCATAAATTGCATCATCTTTGCTTGTGTTGGATCTGGCGCAGTAGTTGGGGTTAATTTTTGTGCTACAAACATGACAACAGTTAAAATAACGGGAGTTATATAGTACGGGTCTTTAGATGAAAGATCCTGAATCCATAAATAAAATGGCGCCTGATAAAGTTCAATAGAGCTATACAAAACTCTATAGAGCGCTATAAACACCGGGAGTTGCACCAAAATAGGCAAACATCCTGCCATTGGATTATATCCATGGGTTTTCATAAGACTTAATGTCTCGCGATTTAAAGCTTCTTTATCGTCTTTATATTTTTCTTTAATTTTTTGTAGTTGTGGCTGTATTTTTGCCACTTCTTTCATGCTTTTCATGCTCTTGTAATTAAGGGGATAGGTTAAAATATTAATTAGAATTGTAAGAAAAATAATAGACAATCCATAGTTATGAAAGATTTCATAAAGCCATTGCATGATCCTAAGCAAAGGATAGGCAAAAAAAGTAAACCAGCCTAAATCTACTGTGTGATCCAGGGTGGGATCAATTGATCTCAAAAGTTGTATCTCTTTAGGGCCAAAATACATCTTATAGGTAGTAGCAAAGTGATCTCCCTGTATCGGGTATACCAAACTTATTCTTTTCTTATTGTTTTCTAGTGGTTGTATTATTGCTTTTATTTCTCCATCTTGTGGAAGCAAAGCCAGCAGAAAATATCTACACGTTAGTCCTATCCATTTAGCTGGAGTTAGTGTTTCTTGTAGTTTTGCTTCTTTATTGCTAACAATGCGTGTGATTTCTTTGTTTGACCAATACACCAGTTGTCGATCCGCTTCTTCTGGATCGGGCGACGGGGCTTGGGCTGTTAAAGAAAAAAAGGCGTGCTTGGGGGCTTTGGTTTTAAATACTGCATCTAGCTTAACTGAAATTTCTGACTTGTTATCTCCTATTTTGATCTCTTTGATAATTTTTATGTTCTGATCTTCATAAGACCAGAGGGCGCCCTCTTTCGTTTGTGAAATGGTTCCTAAAATATTTTCTACATAGGCTAGTTCTTGTAAATCAAAAGCTATTTCTCCTTGAGCTTCTTTTAGTGAAATAGACGAAAGATCAATAGATAAAGAATCTTTTGACATGTTTTTTTTATATTTTTTTAGAGTCCAATTTTGGATAGTTGTATTACTGTTACTTAGACGAATGTCACCATCTTGTGTCTGAAGTGTCAGTGCAGCTTCTGCGGCAACTTCTGCGGTTTTAGGTAATGTTTGTGGTGAAAGTGTAGGTGCCTTTTTATATAATTGTTCTGGTGATTTCTCTAGTTTTTGCTCTGGTTTTTTAACTGATATCTCAGGTTTTACTGAAGTAACCGGCTCGATTTTTAGACTCTCTTGTCTTGTGGGCGGTGGTGCGTGTGGTTCTATGTAATATTTCTGCCATAAAATAAAAACTAAAAAACATATGGTAATTGCTAAAAACGTTCTCTTATCCATTTAACCTCCTCTTGTTAACCTCCACTTGTTCAAATCAAACCTCCACTTGGACGACATTTCACTAATCTACGAAAAGACAATACAAGCCCTTTAAAAAATCCGTGTGTTAACATCGCTTCTTTTGCATATTCACTACAGGTAGGCCTAAATCTACAGCCTGAGCCCGGAAATGCCGAGTGTAAAACCGGGGACAGAAAATAGCGATAAAAATCAAAAAATGCTTTAACTACTTTTCTATACAACATGACTTTTTTTCTGTCTAAACATGTTGCTAATCTCCTTTAATAAGCTCGCACGTAATGCATCTGGAAACCGTTTATCTAACTTCTTATAGGACGGTATCACTACGTTATAGTCATAGTTGCCCAGTTTTTCTCCAAAATTTCTAAAAACTTCTCTAATTTGTCTTTTGGTCTTATTTCTTTGTACAGAAGGTCCTTTGGCTTTTAGAGTGATGCCTAGACGAAAATGCTCACAGCTATTTTTAACGCGATAAACAATGCACTCTGAAAACTTGAACATTTCGCTTTTACCAAAAAAATTTCCGTATTCTATTGGGTGATGTAGTCTTTTAGAATACCCTAGGCTTTTAGAATTATTTTTTTT
>JACQAU010000118.1 GCA_016194835.1 Deltaproteobacteria bacterium | reverse complement strand
GCTCTCGCTTCTGATAAAGATCGAGTGCAGGTAAATTTAGGCTTACGAAAGGGAATGCAGCGGATTGCAGAAGACCCAATTCGTTGGAGTAAATTTAGAAATAACGTAATGGGATCGCCAATAAAAACAACTGTTTTAACAGTTTTATTGCAAGATCCACAGCTAATGAAACCATGCGAAGTGATTGCATGGCTGGACACAGACAAGATTTCTGCCTTATATGAATCTAGTCTTAGAAGATGTTGGTCTTCGGGAACTAAAATTTCTAAGAAAGACCAAAAATCCATGCTGGATTATTTGATAAAAGCAAAAGGAGGTATTGTCCCAGATGATCCGGTTTTTATTGACCTTTTGGATTCTCTTTTCTTTGATAAAACAAATAATAAAAATCTAATGCAATGGCGAAATATTCTCGAGTCTTCATTTAGAAACCCCGCAATAATTTCTACATATAAAGACATACGACCATTGATTTGGTGGCTTGACGCACTTCGTATCTCTGATCAATCGCAAATGGATTCTGAATTGAGTAAAAGTTGGGCCACATTTTTTCTTAAAAATATAAATGTTTGGAAACGTTTGCCTTTTAAGTTAGCTGATCGCGCACGAATACAGATTCAGATCAGTCTTGATTTTAGAACTTGGAATCCATTGTTAACTCAAATCGAAATTATTCAAACGAGTCCAGCTTATCATTTTTGGCTTGAAAGCATGGCAATAGATTTTTTTAGAAAACCCTTTTTATTTTCAAATGACACAACAGCATTGACTCCTAATAACTCACTAGTGAATTTTTACTTGGGTGCTTTAAATGACATACACAACCATTTAAAACCACGTCCAATACCGATTGCTGTTGCCAGACAGTCCCGTTTTTTAGTTGCTTTTGATCAGATTTCTTCGGCCGTCGATATCTTTGAGAAATCGTCTTCTATTGTTCTTGATTTAAATTCACCAGAGTTTTTCAAACAGCTTCAAACACAAGTGGGTCTAGCACGTAAAGCTACAGGGCTATTACAGAAATCTGTCAAAATCTTTCCTTTGCTCCAACCATATGCGGAGAGTTTTTTGAAATCCGGTTTTAATGGGCTACAAAATTCACTTTCTACCTTAGAAGCTCCGTCTTCCTGGCCCATGAGCGAAAAAGAACAGTGGAATAATAAGCGTATACTGCTTGCTAGACAATATGAAAAATGTAAATTTTTCAATCAAGGGAAAAAACTATGACAATTCAGATAATACTCCCCGGAGGGCGAGCATGAGCACTTTTAAAATAATTATAATATTATTTTTATTTACTGCACTTACGACTACCT
The DNA here is from genome assembly GCA_016194835.1 of Deltaproteobacteria bacterium. Taxonomy (GTDB): domain Bacteria; phylum Bdellovibrionota; class UBA1018; order UBA1018; family UBA1018; genus JACRAO01. The sequence continues at coordinate 6,607 of JACQAU010000118.1, read as the reverse complement.
CAAAAGTCAAAAGCTCTGAAAATTCAGCTACAATCGACTTGGGCTCAAGCTCGATTGAAAGCACTATCCGTCGACCCACTACTGACATTATTGAAAATCCGGAAACCATAACAAATACAGCTAAAGATGTCTTAAAACAGTCTTTTTTTGAGATTGAAAATGAAATTCTTTCTGATTGTGAAGGCATACAATGAGTCAAGCCATCTCTGAAATATTTAATTTTTTAACAGGCCCATACCAAATCAGAGAGGAGATCCGTCATTTGACCGTAACTCTAAGGGGATCAAGGCAGGATATACCATTTTCAGTTCTGAGCTTGGAGACTTCATTTTGGATTCAGTTCAGGGCTAGCGAGAAACTTACTATTAAAAGAAAAAATGCGTCTGTATTTAGTTATCTTGAAATTATTTTTAATGGAAACGAATGTGACATAGCTCCGAGTGCTGTGATCACTGTCAAAGCTTTAGAAGGCGATCAGCTATTTATCTCTGATTCACTAGGCAATGAATGGAGTTCAGGATTTTCTTTCAAGTTTAGAGAAAATACATTTAAACCGCTTCACTTTTTAAAAGCAAATGAAATTAGAAATCAACTCCAGTCACTTATTAAATCAGGCATGATTCATTTTTCTTCAATCATGGTGCTTTTCTTGATTTGCAACTTATCCAGATGGGCGCCCGGACTGGCAGAATATTTGGAAAAACAGAAAAAATATCAAGTTTCTGCCAAAAGTACAATTATTACCGCAGAAGAAGCAGTTTTCAAGCCGTTTATTGGAATGGGAATAAAAGCTTTTGAAATCGCACTTCGTCAGGAACGCATTGAAAAGGAATTAATGTCCAAGCCCATAGCAGAAAGAACAGCTTTTAAGATTAGCCAAATTTTAAAAGGTATAAATATTTTTAATGGAGGAGGCTCTCTACCAAAAGGACTGCCACAGATCGATGGACCCGGTAAAATTAATATACACGCATTAGTCGATGGAGTTTTAAAAGAATCTCAAGAAAAAACCCATAAAGCTTTGCAGACACGAGAAGAACCCGGTTTAGTAGGATTTACTAAACGCGAAATAATGATTCGGCAAGCCTTGGATACACTTCGTCCAAAATTAAGTCTTGCATATGATGAAGCGCTCAGAATTGATCCGTCTATTTCAGTCTCACTAAAATATGAAGGAACTATTAATCAGAAAGGATATATTTCTAATATTAGACTTCAAGCGCATGGAGTGGGTTCCTCCGTTGCGCTCACTATGCTTCAAGACAAAGTACGAAGAACTTTGGAAGAGTTAATGATTAATCGTGAATATTCGGGCACAGTTCTGAATGGAGAGCATGTTTTTGTTCGTTAGAAACCAAATACCCCGCGCCCCTGCACGTCTTGCAACACAGTGTCAGAAAATTTATTTTTTATTAATTCTAGCCACGCACCTGCTTCAGTCTTAGGCACAAGTACATGAATATTAGCTCCAGCATCTGAAGTCACAATTGGCAAAGTAGTAGAACCTTTTTTCTCACCATTTACGTAACACTCAAGCCATTTTAAAATTTCTATTGTCCTCCCATCCCAATATGTAAACGGCCTTTCACATGTGTGAAAAAGACTATGCATCTCCCACATTTCCTGCCATGCAATTTGCGAAACTGTATCCGTATCACCTGTTTGAATAGCTTGAACTATTTTCTGCACTCGATCGTTAGCCCTTTTAACCCTTCCATCCCAAAGCTGAGAGGTTTTTACTAATTCATGCGCCCGAGTAGACGACACTTTCTTTGGTGCCGAATTCACTAATAAAACTAAATCCACCATCTCAGGCATTTTAGAGACTATAGGTTCTACACTGTCTTTTCCCCACCTAACCCATGGCCCATAAAAAGATCTACAAGAACTCCCCGAACCACACCGAGAAAGCTTAACAATAAATCTTTGAAATTCTTTATCTAGTAATAATTTATTTTCTTGATCTTGTTTTGTTAAAAACAAACCAAGTTTAATTACAGCCATTGTCAACGCTGCAAAAGCAGCAGCACTCGAAGCAATGCCAGTAGCTTGCGGAAACGTATTGCAAGAACGCACTTCGATTTTTTTTTTGATTCAAAATTTTTATATTTAAATATTCTTCGAGACTAGATAAAACTCGTTTGATATGTTGGATTATTTTATTAACTCCTACTGTATCTAAATCTGGAACCATACCCGTTTGACTTAGAGGTGCTTCTGCAATCCAATTAACTTCAAATTTTTCACCTTCTTTGAGTGAGCACTCGGTAAAAGTACAAAGTGAACTTAAAGTCAAAGACACACTTTCATTAGCTGGTAAATTTACATCAGGGTCAAGCTTGCCCATGTATTTCACAAGAGCAATATTGGTTGGTGCTACAGCACTGAAGACTTCTGTCATTAAGTCGTCTTAGTATGTGAACTTATTGGTTGTTCTTTTAAAGTAAAAGCAGGCTCAAACCATGTGGTTTCTTCGCTCTCACAAACTCCATGCTGCAAAGTCAAACCGTTGCAAATCAATTTCAATCCTCTTTCTTGTGCTACTTCGATAATTTGTGCTCTTTTTAAAGAACCTGGTTTTACCAAAACCACCACCGCATCTGATTGCATGGCTCCGCAACCCTTAACCCCTAAAACATCTGGCAGACTTTTTAGAGCCAATCTATCTTCGTGTGTGACTTTTAATTCTAAACTTTCTTTATCCAACACATCTGCGTATGTATTCATGGTTTGTCCAATGCTATGATAATCTTTATTCAAAATAGCTTGAACCCCTTTGGCTAAAATTTTGTTCAGCTCATTAAAAAATAAATTTTTGCTATTTAAAAATTCTTTCTTTGAAAGTTCTTCTAAATGCTCATGTGTTTTTACTTTTCGGTCTGTTTGGTGAGAGGCTGAAAAAACTAAAAAATTAGACCAATCTAAAACATTCCAAAGATCTTCATGCGTTTCATTTTCTAAATTTACCAGAACAACTCCACCCTTCCACTGTGCAACCACATCAGCTCCACTGGGAGGGATTTTAGGCATCGAAGTTAATTCTCTATAAAGTTTTAGCATCTCCTTACAATCTTTTGGCCAATTTGAAACTTGTGTATACGCCCAATAGGCTAAAACAAATTCTGCACTAGAAAGTCCAAAACCTCCTTCGTTTGCAAAAGGATTATTATATCTAAACTTAAGCTCTGGCAGACCATTATATGAGGCCCAATCCATAAGTCTACCAAGTGGGGTCTTAGGATGAACTGTATCTGCTTTGAGTGAATCCCAATCCTTTACAACCAAATCAGTCTCAAAAACACTTGCAAAAATACTAGTATGACATTCTGCTTGAAGCATAAACCTGGGACCTACTGTTAAAATCACAGCGGGCAAACGCTTTAAAACAGCATACTCGCCCAAAAGAAAAACCTTGCCGGGCGCTGTACAACTAAATGAGTAGGGTTTGTCTGTCTGATACACGAATTTCCTCCAAAATTTCCTTAGCGTGAGTCAAATTAATATGTTTTTCAACTCGCAATACCTCCGCTAAGCGCTTTCTTACCTCAGCAATTTCATGAATTTCGGCTCCTGCTGCAATTGCCAAGTTAGAAGCATGTAATAACATATGACCCTTAACAATGCCAACAGTTGCTAGCGCCTTTAGAGCACCCAGGTTTTGAACTAATCCAACCGCAGCACATACTCTAGCTAGATCCTCAGCCTTTTTTACACCTAAAATCTTTAATGCTATTTTAGCTGTAGGATGTATACGGGTTACACCCCCTACTGTGCCTACAGCCAATGGTACTTCGATTTGTCCAATTAAATCAGTACCTTCTACTTTCCACTGAGTTATGGGCTTGTACTGACCAGTACGTGCAGCATAGGCGTGCACACCCGCTTCTACAGCTCTCCAGTCATTTCCAGTGGCAACTAATACTGCATCGATGCCATTTAATACACCCTTATTATGTGTTGCCGCCCGATATGGATCAGCCATTGCAAAAAGCGTAGCTTCTTCAATACCCTTACCCATAGTTAAATCAATATTGTGTATAGCTACCTCTGCTACAGCAAGTTTTGTATCAACCAAATTTGATAAAATACAAAGCCCAACTCGTTCACTCGTGAGTTCCTCAATTTTTGGTTTCAAAGCCTCACATACCTGGTTAATTAAATTAGCCCCCATTGCGTCACAAGGATCACACAGAATATGAATAACCATCATTACACCGTCTTGCGTAGGCCTTGCAACTTCTCTAAGTGCAATATCCCGAATTCCTCCTCCCCGATCAACCAGTCTAGGAACACAATTATTAGCAATAGCAATTAAAATATCTCTATTTTCATGTAAGATCTTACGTGTCAGTGGCACATTCCTTACATTTGGAAGTTGTATTTGTCCTATTATTAGTCTTCCCTTGCAATAAGTACGAATACTGCCTTCTTTTCGGATCCATTTTGCAGTAGTACTGGCAGCGGCAATAATAGAAGTTTCTTCTACTGCCATTGGAATTAAAATATCTTTTCCATCAATATTAAAACATGTAGCAATACCAAGTGGAATTGGGAAATAACCAATCACGTTTTCGATTAAGTGCTCGGCTATCTCTACAGACAATGGTGTTTCGCAAGTTAAAGTTTTTATTTCTTCTTCGCTTAAATGGCAAAATTCTTGAATTCTTTTTAAACGCTCATCTCTTGAAATACGATGAAAACCATCTACTAAGTTTTGATAATGGTCCATACACCCTCTTTTTGTTGTAATTCTCTTGGAGTATCACAGCCCGTGCAAAAAAGCGCCACGCGCAGTTCAAACTCTTGTCTTTCCATCCACAAATGCAGCGCTTCATTACTTTGACTTTGTAAAACTGCTTTAAGTGCTGGCTGAGCATATCCAACTGCCTGTGCCCCTAAAGCAATAAGCTTAGCTGCATCCAATCCGGAACGAACACCGCCAGAAGCCCAAATTTCAAGCCGTGGCAATATTTTTTTTGCATTAATAACAGCATGCGTTGTTGACTCACCCCAATTCGAAAATGTTTTAGACGCTAAGGCTTTTAGATCCCAGGGATTATCTGCTCTTGCACCTTCTATTCGTCCCCAATGTGTTCCACCTAATCCACTAACATCAATTGCTGAAAGTCCTACTTCTTTTAAGCGACTTAGCGTTACGCGCGAAAAACCGCAACCCGTTTCTTTTAAAACAACCGGTACACCAACTGTTTGACAAACTTCTTTAAGTTTCTGTAAGCCACCTTTAAACTGCGGAGTTCCTTCTTTTTGTAAACACTCTTGCAAAGCATTTGCATGTACCACTAGAGCCTGAGCTTTTAAAACTTCTACAAGTTTACAAATTTGAACTGACGAACTGACAATTAACTGTGAAATTCCGATATTAGAAAAAATCATTAGATCAGGAAATTCAGCCCTAAGTTTTTGCCAATCGTCTATGGAGTCATCATATTGTAAAAGTCGCCTTTGAGAACCTACACCAAAAGCCCATCCTCGCGTAGCACAAGCTTTCGCAAATTTCCAATTAAGTTCAAAAGCGCCATCGTGTCCAGCCGTCATGCCTGCAATAAAAAAAGGTGTTTTAGTTGACTTGCCCAAAAGTGTTGAGCCAAGACTAATTTCTTCAAAATCTAACTCAGGAAGCGCGTTGTGATACAGTTTAATGTGGTCCAAACCACTAAAGTCTATGGCAAAACCACCAGCCTGGTTTTCCTGCATGCGTAATCTGAAACAAAAACTTCTCCTGGGATCTGTCGCTACGCTCATTATTGTCGAAGTTGTTATGCTTTCTCCGTCGTCTGTTGAAAGAGAGTCAACATCTACCCTTTTAGATCCAAATCTATTTATCATTACAAAAAATACAATAGCAACAGGAATACCTCAAGGAAAAATTCCTGAATATAGCATTGATCGATTTGAATATATTTCTACACAACATGGCGATAAGCAATGGAATTTATTAGCAAAAAAAGCAAATTATTATAAAAATAACAATATCGTTCATGCTTATGAAATCAAAGCCATTCTCTACAACCCAGATGGAAAAATTACCACCATTACTGGGCGAGAAGCAAAATACTATACTGAAAAAAAAGAATTAGAGATTTTTAGTTCAGTTCATTCAAAATTTCCAGATGGTTTTGAAACCAACAGTGATTATCTACGCTACTTGCCAAGAATCAAAAAAATAGAAATGCCAATTCAATATCTTGTAAAGGGCGAAAGTCATGAGTCAAATGATCAGGATATTTTTTTTACCAGTCAAGGATTGGACTATGCCATGACAACTGCAGAAATATTACTACCAAAAGATGTAAAATTTAAAGTAATTAAAAAAGGAAAATCAACCAAATCTTCTCAAAAACCAGAAATAACCAATATTTTTTCTGATATGTGTTTCATTGATCGAAAAGAAAAATTGGCAAAATTTAGGATGAGTACTGATCACACACAAGAAGCGCAGTTTGTAGAAATCACACAAGAAGATCTCTATATCAAAGGTCGTATAGCAGACTTAAATTATGGCAACTTTTCAGAAATTTTGCAAAACCTCACCGTTTATCAAGATGTATATATTAGAGAAACAAAGAAAAAAAATCTTCTCCGTTAT
>JACQAU010000109.1 GCA_016194835.1 Deltaproteobacteria bacterium | reverse complement strand
ATCCGCTTATTGGCAAAGGGCTCCAATCTGCGGTTAGGGCTGGACCTGTGATATCCGCTTGGTTACCACCAGCAAAAGTCAATGTGTTTTCTGCCAGTACTCGGTTAGGACCAAATTTTCCGTCTCTCAAGTTATTTCCAAGAGCATCTGTGCCAAAATCATATGCGTAAATTTTAATTTTGGGTGGTGCAGGAAACTTAGTGGGGTCGGTAAATTGAATTTCTAATCCTACCTGGTTTGTTGCAATTGCATGGGTTTTTATGATGAGATGAGGCTCAGACGGTTCTCGGAGGGTAATATCCAGCTCACTTTCAGGGCTCAGGTGCGCAATAACGATATTATTCGGGCCATTATTGTCTCCAAATTGAATAGAAGCCCGTAAAATTGGGAAAGGATATTTTTTCGTTTCTTTTGCATCTAAAGAAGTTTTTGTAATGAGAGTTGAGTTACTACTCTGACTTGTCACTTTGATTTTATGGGCACTTGCCTCTTTGAATTCGTCTTTTTTGGAGAGACCCACTCGGAAATTAAATGTCTTTTTATTTCCCTGAATCAAGGCTGGTTGAGGCTGTTTTACCACTAAAATAGCATCTTGAGTCCAAAATAAATTCATTTTTATTTGGGTTCTTAAAATGCACAGTTTCATAAGAGAGTCATCTACAACAGCGTTCGGATCCCAAAGATACTCCCCCCCCATATCTGGAATACGATCTAAGTCCACTCCTCTCAAAAGACCTCTAAACCTGGTCTGCTGAACAAAATACTGTTCTGAGGGATGTCCCAGAGTAGCAGGTTTAAAGATCTCTCCATTTTGAAAAATGGACCCGGCTAAAACGAGCTTATCTCCAAAAGTGATATTATTATAACGGGTATCTGTGGGGTCTTTGGTGTCAGGCAAATAGAGACTATGATTTGTAAAAACTGGGCTTAAGAAAATGATACCCTTTCCAGCTTCTGCTTTTGAGGCAAATAATGGGAAGCGTACACTATTGGGGGCATGTGAACTGAAATCATCCGTATTTAGTAAAATATCTCCACGCAAAATGAGTGCAAAAGTATTGAGCTCGCGCGGATAGAGTCCCAAAAAACTAGTTGTTGATATTTGTGTATTCAATGTAGAACTCACTGTGGCTAGAACCTGAATTTTTACAAAGGCTTCTTGACCACTGGTCGGACGATTGGGGTCTGAAATTCGATCTAAAATAAACTTTATGGATACAATTTTTTGGGGGATATTTTTAAAAATTGCCCTCAGAGGATGTGCAGAAGCCATGTTGTCTGGGTTGACTTCTTGCTCTAAATGCATGATGCGAATGGGATCTGAAAAAGGGATATTTTTCTACTTGCCTTGGCTGTTATCTTATGGAATTTATAGGCTGGTTGACAATAACTGCGAGCATAGCTCAGCGGGAGAGCACTGCCTTCACACGGCAGGGGCCGTAGGTTCAATCCCTACTGCTCGCATTTATTAAAATATCAAAATATTATATAGTAGGGATTGAAACGAGCCAGCCGTGGGTGCTACAGCACCTTTGGTGAGCTGGAAGCGAACCAAAGGCCGGAGAGGTGAGGCTACGCAACGAAGGAGCCGGAGGCGACTGAGTGTAGTAGTCAATCCCTGTCACTCGCATTTATTAAAATATCAAAATATTATATCTAATCGTCAATGAGGCCGATTCCTGCTTCTGTAAACTTGTATATTACGTAATTGTTCACAAACCTAACAATACTGGAAGCTGCTTGTGAGTTGTTGTAATAAGCATCTTTACAATAGAAGAATCGCAAAATACGCTCTTTTGTTCCTTCATAAACCTTCAAGTAACCTTTACATCCTTTAGACCCGGGCCCATTCCCGTTCACCTTTTCTCCGTTTTGTGTATCAGAGACCCATTGCTTCAATTGCCTCAGATCCTCATCGCTAATAATAGTTTTTTTAGGGTCGCGCATTTTCCCTTTCGGATCGAAGTATTCCTGACGCAACATGGTTCCGTCGCTCATAATCCGAAGATAGGAAGTCTTACATAGCTGAAAATCCAATAATGTTTCAGAGGCAGATGCCAATTGATTAATTAAAATGGCTCCCCAAAGAAAACTGCTAACTGCTATAGAAAAAAAAGATGTTCGCATTGTTTACCTTTCTTTTATGCTATCAACACTAAACAACCAATATGAGTTTTGCCAGGCTAGTTCATACAACACTACAGGTCAAGATGTCAAATTTCCTTTGATAACTTGTTGTATATTGAAACAGAAGTAAGAGCCTTGCAGCCAGCGGCAGTAGATCTGAGTAGTAGCCAATCCACACTGCTTATATTTTATTAGAAGCTTTTTTTAGTCTATCTGCAATAGCATGAAATAATCCCTTTGTATTTAAACAGGGTTCAGAAAATAAAATAAAAGTAGGACTTACATCTAGTTTTCTTAGACTAGAAAAAAAATTTTTTGCTGATTCTTGATCATTGCCCTTTGAACTCAAAAGTTTTACTTTAACCGGAAAACCAAGCTGGGTTGCAAATTTTCTAGCTTTTTGTTTGGCATCACCTCTCATCACTAAAAGACCTATTTGAGGCAGGTTGTTTTCTTTACAGGTTTTAGTAGATAATATTTCTTGCAGAGAGTCTTTTATTAATATCTTTAGTTTTTTAAAGTCTTTTTTATTTAAATGTAAAATAGATTTCGTAAGCATATAAAGTGGTTTTTTAGGTGCATAATGTGATTCGAGCATTCCCGGAGATGACGGGTGGTTTTTATGTTCCAAGCTACGTTGTTTTTGGTGCACTCTTGTGTTGGCGATTTTTTCTATTTGGCTAAGCTTAAGCCCACCAGGTCTTAATAAAGTAAGTTGCCCTCCAGGATGAACGAAAATCACAGTGGATTCGATCCCTATGGGACACGTTCCTCCATCTAAAATCATTGCTACATTGTTTCCTAGTTCACTCAATACATGCAAAGCAGTTGTAGGACTTATTTTTCCAAATAAATTTGCACTTGGTGCTGCTAGTGGAAATTTAATCAGTGATAATAGTTGTTGTGTGACTTTATGGTTTGGCATGCGAATGGCTATTGTAGGTAATCCACTTGTAACTATATCTGGAACTGCATTATGTTTTGGTAATACTAAAGTCAAAGGTCCTGGCCAGAACTTTAACATCAGTTTTTTTGCCCTTGTCTTTGCTTTCTGCGTAAATGTATCTAAACAAATAAGATTATTATTTTCTAACTCCAGTAGTATATTTTTGCATTTCAAAATTTTTGTGCTTATATGAACAATTAGTGGATCAAAAGTAGGTCTGTTTTTAGTTTTAAAAATTTTTAAAACTGCTTCAGTATTAAAAGTATTTGCTGCAAGACCGTACACTGTTTCGGTTGGAATTCCGACAAGTTCTCCTATATTGAGGTAGTGCGCAGCTTTTTTAATATTTTTTAAGGTGGGTTTTAATATTTTCATGGTCATTTATTTTTTAGACTTTTTTTGATCTTGTGCCAAATATTTTCCATTTTCATGCCATGCGAGCCTTTAATTAAAATTACAGAATCAGACTTGATCGAAGACAAAAGTTTATTAGTTAATGCTTCTTGACTTGAAAAATGCTCATACATGCCTTTGTATTTTATTTGTTTTAATTTCTGCTGTAATGCTTTCATTAGTTCGCCATATAAAAAAATATTATTTATTTTAAATTTTTTAATCCAAGTAGATAAATTTTGATGATAAATGAGCTCTTTACTTCCGAGCTCTAGCATGTCTCCCAGACAGGCAAAACTTTCTTTTTTGGTTGTATTGCTTAAGAGCTCCAATGCTGCTTTCATTGAATCCGGGTTTGCGTTGTAATAATCTAAAATCACAATGTTTCTATTGAGCTTGATTATTTGAGATCTTCCTTCTGGTGGCAAAAAGGTTTTTAAACCTCGTTCTATTTGTTCTTGTGTGAGATCAAAAAATCGTAAAAGAGCAAACGCTCCTAAAAAGTTATGTGCATTATGAGTGCCCATTAGTGGTAGGTTAAAAGTAAATTGTTTTTTATTTGGTGCAGATATTTTTATTTTATTTTTGTTAAAAAAATATTTTCCAGTTAGTGTGCTGTGATTTTTCTTATTAAAAGAAAAATGGATAATATTTTTAGAAGATATGTTTTTTTTAAAAACAGGTTTTAATGTTTTCAAAATCCATTGATCGTCTTGATTAACTGCAATCTGGCCACCACGATTGAAAATTTCTTTTTTTTATGTTCAGTAATCTTTCTATGTGCTCTGGGCCAATAGTAGTAATGAGGCCATGGGTTGGAGCTACAGTTTCGAGATGATTTTTCATTGCTCCTATTTCATCAATACCAATTTCTATAACAGCTATCTCATGCGAACTGTTGAGTTCGACTAATGTCATAGGAATCCCTATGAAACCATTTTGACTGCCTTGGGTTTTTAAGATATTTTTGTATTTTCCATGTAACATAGAGGCAACAAGTTCTTTTGTGGTTGTTTTGCCCACACTACCGCCTATTGCAATGATTGGAATAGAAAACTGTTTTCTCCATGTTTTAGCTAAAAGACGGAAGGCCATTAGTGTATTTTGCGCTGGAAATAGTTGAGCTTGTATTGATGTTTGGTGAATGTTCATATAATCTTGTGAACATAGAATCCCACTTGCACCGTTTGCAATTGCTTGTGTAATAAAGTCATGACCATCAAATTTTTCACCCTTTATAGCAATAAAAAGTGAATTTGGTTTTGTTAATCTAGAGTTTGTATTTAGAGAAGAAAAAGTATTATTTTTAGAAAATTTTAGTTCTAAGTTTAAGCTTTTTGCTATAAAATAAGAAGTCCATAGAGGTTTATGTTTTTCCATTTTTTTATAAACTAACATATGATGTAATGGTATGGAAACAAAGAAGATAGGAATTTTAGGAGGCGGACAGCTCTCTCGCATGCTTGTTACTGCGGGTCATAGGATAGGTCTAAATCCTTTGATTTATTGCGATTCGAGTTCTGACCCGGCAGCTCAGGTATGCCAGTCCTCTATTTTTGGACGACAAAACAATACGGCAGCAATAAAAAAATTTTTCTCTAAAGTTGATATTGTATTATTTGAAAACGAGTTTGTAGATTGCAAAGTTCTAGAAAGGCAATCTAATCAATTTGATATTAAATTTCTGCCTTCCCTAAAAACAATGACAGTTTTGCAAAATAAACTAGGACAGAAAAAAATATTAAATGACTTACAAATTCCAACCTCGTCATTTGAGGCGTATAAAAATGGAGAAGACCTTAAAAAATGGGTTCAAAAAGTATTGAAACGGTTTAATGGACAGTGCGTTTTTAAATGGTCCGTACTTGGTTATGACGGCCAAGGTGTTTTGGTATGTAAACATCAAAACGAAAATATCGAAAAAATAGTTTCTTTTTTACAACAAGCTTTAGATCAAAAAATCCCTGTATTTGTCGAAGAAAAACTTTTATTTAAGAAAGAATTAGCTTTAGTCTCGACTTACTCAATTGAAGGAGAAATGGTGTATTATCCATGTGTAATTGTTGAGTTACAAGAGGGCATTTGTAGGTGGGTAAGGGGACCTGCTTTGGCGTTTGGGGTTGCCACAGCGGTTGAATTGAAAATAAGAGAATA
>JACQAU010000108.1 GCA_016194835.1 Deltaproteobacteria bacterium | reverse complement strand
TAGTAAAAGTTTTACCAGATCCAGTAACACCCAATAACACCTGGGATTTTTTTTCGTCTTTTAAACCTTGAACTAAAGCTTGAATAGCTTGTGGTTGATCACCTGTTGGGTTTAGTTGTGTTTTTAAGACAAATTTTTGTTTTCCAAATGACGGCATTTATTTGTATTCCCACGTTGTACCCTTGGGACTATCTTTTAAAATAATACTTTTGGCTTCAAGGTCTTTGCGAATACGATCTGCTTCTTGAAAGTTTTTACTTAATCTTGCTTGCGCTCTTGCTTTGATAGCAAGCTTAATTTCTGCATCTGTTGGACGTGCAAGATTTGGAGTTTTTGCAATTTTAATTTGCTCTAACTGTTTAAATATTTTACTTGGCTCATCTCCTCCAAAACCTAAAACACTGCCTAAATCATCTTCTAAAACTGCGATTAGAGCTTGTGCGCCTAATTGAGAAGCCGGTGTGGCTTGCATTAAAGATTTTGATAAAACTCTATTGAATTCTCTAATAAGATCAAACACGCGGGCCAATGCTCCAGAGACATTAAAATCATTTGCAAAATGATCTCCGATTTCTTTTTTAGCTTTTTCACTCTGTGATACAAATTCGCCCCAAAGAGATTCGGCTCGCAGATCTGGTATTATGCTTTTTTTATCTAAAAGTTCTTTAGCTTTTGCTTTGGCATCATAAATGCGATGGAGACCACTCAAAGCATGCTCCAGGTTTTCATCACTAAAATCTAAAACAGCACGATAGTGAACAGATAGAAGCATAAAACGTGTTATTTCTTTGCCGTATTGATTCAAAATATTGCGAGCCAACAATACATTTCCAATACTTTTTGACATTTTTTCTTTGTAGATATTAACAAAAGCATTGTGGAGCCAATATTTCACAAACGGTTTTTTTTGGGTAGCAGCCTCTGTTTGTGCGATTTCATTTTCATGATGAGGGAAAACCAAATCTTCACCACCGTGATGAATGTCGATTTGATCGCCCATATGGCAAGTAGACATGGCTGAACATTCAATATGCCATCCTGGTCTGCCATTACACCATGGACTTTCCCAAAAAGGTTCACCTGGTTTGGCTGGTTTCCAAAGTGTAAAATCAAGGGGGTTTTTCTTTTTAGGATTGACTTCGATTCTGGTAATCACTTGCAATTCGTCTGTCTTCTTGTGAGAAAGTTTTCCATAATCAGGGAAACTCTCGATAGAAAAAAATACTTCGCCCTCATCTGTGACATATGCATGTTTGTTATCTAAAATTTTCTGAATCATATTAATAATTTGTGGCATATGTGACGTAACAGTTGTTTTTAAAGTAGGCTCCGCCATATCAGCCAAAGCAAAGTCTTTTTCTACTTCTAATAAGTATTTTTTTGCTATATCAGCAGCAGAAAGATTTTCTTTTTTTGAAGTTTCGATTATTTTATCATCTACATCAGTATAATTTCGCACATAGATGACATCATATCCTGCTTTTTTAAAATAACGATAAAACAAATCAGAAACCAAAGAAGCACGCAAATTTCCAATATGAACAAAACTATAAACCGTGGGCCCACAAGAGTACATCGTAAGCTTGCCAGGAACATTAGTCACGAGTCGCTCTTTTTTTCGCGTTAATGTGTTATAAACTTTGATTTCTGGAATCTCTTTAGCCATCTAAAGCTTTCTTAACAAATTCAATTCTTTGTATCACCTTTTCTTTCCCTAAGAGAGGTAAAATTTTCTTAAGCTCCGGCCCATGTGTTCTCCCTGTGATGGCAATACGAATTGGCATAAAAAGCTCTTTACCCTTAGCTCCAGTTTGCATTGAAATTTTCTTAGAAATCATGTCAATTACAGTGGATTGTATTGTCTCAGAACAAGATTTTAACTCTTCTAATAACTGTTCAATAATTTTCTGTGACAAAGGCTGTTTTGCTATTGGTATGGCTTGTTCTTCGATAAATGGAGTTGTTTCAAAAAACAATGTGGCTTTTTCTGGCAGTTCACTCAAAAAGACCGCTTCACCCCTGACTGCGTCAATTACGAGTTGAAACCATGCTTGATCATAATTAACTAACCCAGCTTTATGAAAAAATGACTTTGCCCGGTTAGTGACTTCTTCAAGAGAGAAATGTCTCATATAATACGAATTCATCCATTTTAGTTTTTCTATATCAAACACGGCTGGTGCTTTTTGCAAATCACTTAGATCAAAAATCTGAATCAGTTCATCTAAATAAATAATTTCAGGATGTCCTGATTTTGTTTTGTAGCCCTGAGGGGGCCACCAGCCAAGTAATGACAAAAAATTCAAAAGTGCTTCTTGAAAATATCCTTTATCCAAATAGTCATGAGTGGATACATCTCCATTTCTTTTAGAAAGCTTTTGTTTGTCTTGACCCAACACCATTGCAGTATGGGCAAATAGTGGTAACTCCCAACCAAAGGCTTCATAAATCATGAGCTGCCTTACTGTATTCGAAAGATGCTCTTCACCCCTAATAACGTGGGAAATCTCCATGAGATGGTCATCAATGGCGCAGCTGAAATTATAAACAGGCATACCAATTTCTGCCTCAACCTCTGTTTCTTGTGCAGTTGGAGTTCTAGTAATAAAAAAATCTCCTACCATCCCTGTTTTAAATGCAACTTGACCTCTTACCAAATCTTCTAGTACATAATCTTTTTCAATTACTTTAAATCTAAGCCCAGCTTTTTCCCCTCGTCGCAATCTGTTTTCTGCTTCTTTTGTCTCAATTTTGGCACAAGTACCATCGTAATGAGGTGTCCGGCCAAGCGTTAATGCAGCTTTTCGTTTTTGCGTAAGTAGTTCATCACTGCAAAAACAATAATAGACTTTTTGTTCATCTAAGAGTTGCCTTGCGTGTTTTGCATATATAGAAAGTCTTTCAGATTGCCGATATGGACCAAACTTGCCACCCTCGCACGGACCTTCATCAAATTTGAAGCCTAAGTTCATAATATCTGAAATCATAAGAGTTTCATTTTCTTTTGTACTACGAACTTGATCAGTATCTTCAATTCTTAAAATAAATTTACCATTATTTTTTTTGGCAAAAAGCCAGTTAAAAAAAAGTGTCCTAACGCCACCCACGTGGAGATACCCTGTGGGGGATGGGGCAAATCTAACTCTTACTTCGGGGCGGTTTTTATTCATTTAAGCAGATTTTTGCAATTTCATAAACAGAACCTGTCTTGATTTTTTCCATGTATTCACGATACCTGCGATTCCAAGTGGTTTGATCAATCTTGATTGTTCTATCTCTTAGTATGTCATAAACCTGTTTGACTTCTTTAGCCCCAATAACTTCACGCAACCCTACAACATTGGCATTTTCCATTGGAACCATAATAGTTACCACATTGTTGTTATCTACAACCTGTAGGACATAAAATCGCTTCTTCTTTCCACCTACATCTTTTTCTTCAATTTTTTTAACAACTGCTACTCCCCGTCCCGGATAAACTGCACTGTCACCAACTTTAAACACTAAATCCATCGCTCCTCCAATGCACTCAGCTATTCCTTTTTTCTTTTAGGCTTTTTTTTTGGCTTTCTTTCTGGCTCTATGGAATAGCTTTTCTTATTTTTAAGCGTATGTAATTTATCACATCACCGTTCATGAGTCAACAAGATAAATTCAGACTAGTACCATAACTTGTTAATTTTAAAGGATAATTAACAGTTAATCTGCCAATCTCTACTCTAAGGAATTATTTTGTCATAAGTCCCAATAGTTCTTCTTCTTCTTCGACATCTTCTTCGTCTAAAAAAGCTGGTTCGCTTGGACAGCCTGGTTTGCCTGCAGCATTGCCAATACGGATATGAAAATGATTTCGATGTCCCCGGACATGTTTAATAATTTTTTTTACATCAGACCATTTAGGATCTGCTTTCGCAAAACGGGCTAATTTTTGTATTAATTTTCTATCTAAAAAAATTTTCTGAATACATGCGTAAGGATTTTGAAACAATTTTTTAAGCAACCACCAATTTGTCTGAGCATCAAAAACTTGATTAAACCGTCCAGCAGAATACTTGCCACCTTTGACTAACAGAAAGCCTAAATCAACATCTTGTCCAGTAGTATGGGAACGATGCCCCCTTCTGCCACCAAGGCCAGAAAGACATCCTCCCCTAGGAGCTGAAATGTCGCCAACTACCAATTTAGCGTCTGAAAACTGTTCAGAAAAATACTCCTTATGGACTTCTCTTCCTAACCAATCTAACATGTCAATCATTGCATTGGTTCCAAAATAAGTACATTTCTGTGGAGATTTAAACTCTATTTTATTCATTTGTGAAGGCAATAATGGTCTTCCATTGGCCAAAAAGCCACTATTGACCTCACAAAAAGCCTGAAAAGTTAATTTTTTCAATAATTCATGATTAATAATTTCAAGAATATCTTTGCTCTGGTCCAAATTGGCAAATTCTATATATTTTT
>JACQAU010000123.1 GCA_016194835.1 Deltaproteobacteria bacterium | reverse complement strand
CTGGTATGAATTTTTTATTGGCAATTATTTCATCACTGATTTTTTGTCTTATTAACCATTATATACCTGCAAATTTTTATTTATATGAACCTTTGATTGCCATGGCGTATATATCAATTTCTTTAAATTATGCTTTGGCAATTTTTAATCTCATACCACTACCCCCTTTAGACGGGAGCAAAATGGTAGAAAGCTTTTTGTCTTACGAAACTGCACGCAAATACGAAGCCATATCTCAATATAGTTTTTTCATTCTTTTAGGGTTATTATGGATCGGTGCTTTTCAAATGTTAACCTATCCAATTCATTTTTTAACACAAGTAACACTTTATCTGGCTTCTGCTTTTTTTGGTTTAGTAGGAATAAATTAATATGAATGAAAATACAGTAAAACAAACCCTCCTATCAGCGGTAAAACCAACAAACATTCCTACTATTGGCAATTACTTAGGCGCCATTAAAAACTGGGTAAAAATGCAAAATGACTATGATTGTATTTTTTTTGCAGTTGATCTGCATGCAATTACCGCAAAACAGGAGCCACAGAAGCTAAGAGAGCGCACATTGTATGTATTGGCAAGTTATGTAGCTTGTGGGATTGATCCCAACAAAACTCTTATTTTTGTACAATCTCACGTACCAGAACACACAGAGCTTGCTTGGATACTGACTTGCTATAGTTCTATGGGAGAACTAAGCCGCATGACTCAATACAAAGACAAGGTTCAAAAAGAGGGCCAAAACAAGGAAAAGGAAAATATCCAAGCAGGGATGTTTTGCTACCCTTTGCTTATGGCAGCAGATATTTTACTTTATCAAACAAACTTGGTTCCAGTGGGTGAAGATCAAAAACAACATATCGAAATTACACGAGACATTGCAGAACGACTAAATAATATTTATGGAAAGGATCTTTTTACAGTACCTAGAGCACTTATGCCAAAAGTAGGGGCTCGCATTATGAGCCTTCAAAATCCTTCTGTCAAAATGTCAAAATCTGATGATGATCCTAATGGCACAGTTTCCTTAAACGACTCTAACGATGAAATTATTAGAAAAGTAAAACGCGCTGTGACAGACTCCGGCAATGAAATCACAGACGACCCAAGCAAGCCTGGAGTTAAAAACCTACTTCAAATTCAATCTGCCATATTAAGTAAACCCATTTATGCCCTGGTTCAAGAATATGCCGGGAAACAATATGGACAACTAAAATCAGACACTGCTGAGCTCTTAGTACAATCAATCGAACCAATTCGTGAAAAAACAAATGAAATCTTAAAAAATACCACTTATTTGACTGCACTATTAAAGGACGGGGCGGAAAAGGCAAGAAATAGAGCACGGAAAACCATCAAAAGAGTCCATGAACGTATCGGCTTTATTGCATTTAGCGAATGATTTCGTTATGATAATAAAATGTCTAGGACACCATTAAGTGTGCATTTAGAAAACTTTGAAGGGCCATTAGACTTACTGCTTTATCTTATTCAAAGTCATGAGATGGATATTTCAAAAATATCCATAAGTAAAATTACAGATCAATATTTAGAATATATCAAGCTAATGCAAACACTGAACTTTGATATAGCCAGTGAATTTCTAGTAATGGCTGCAACTCTAATTCATTGGAAAAGCAAAGCCCTATTGCCAGAAGACGCAACGACAACTGCGCAGGACGTTGCCGATGAAGGCGAAGATCTGCTTACACAAGAAAATCTAATCAGACAACTCTTAGAATTGCAAAAATTTCAGAAAGCAGGCGAAGAATTAGCGACTCTCCCACTTTTAGGGGAGGATGTATTTACCAGACATGCATCCAAACTACCTGTTGAAAAAATATGGAAAGAAATAAACCTAACAGAACTTGCCTTAAGTTATCAAGATACATTTTTAAGAGGCAGAAAAAAAATACATATTTTAAAGAAAGAAACCGTATCACTCACACAAAAAATTATGCAATTTTCAGAGAAACTAGAAGTTGGAAAATGGTTTGAATTGCAAAACCTAATTCTAGACATGACGTCACGTCAAGAAACAGTAGTAACTTTTTTAGCAGCACTAGAGCTTTCTCGTCTTAAAAAAATAAAACTTCATCAGCAAAAGATTTATGAAGCTATTTATCTTGAACTTATGGAAAATATAAAATATTTTGATTTAGCACAGGCTTCTGGTTTTGAACCAGAAAGCATTAAGGAACAAAGCTTATGAACGAAGAAAAGAACCTAAGTAACAATAATTTTGTGACACTTATTGAAAATCCTTTTTCAGCACTAGATGTGACAAATCTAAATCTGCCACAAGAGAAAACAGATCAAAACCTACCACAAGAGCAGGCTAGCCCAAACGCATGTTCAGTCTTAGATATTAGTGAATTAGAGTCTTGTTTAGAGGCTTTGATTTTTGTTTCTGACCAACCTATTTCTCAGACCAAGCTCCATCAGCTTTTGGGACCAGAAATTGCTAATGAAGCCGTTCAAAAAGCAATAGAACAACTACGTGAACGTTACCGAGCGTATGATCATGGTATTGAGTTAGCAGAAGTAGGCGGCGGTTTTCAGTTAAGAACAAAGCCAATACATGCATCTCTTTTAAAAAGGCTCTCTAAAATACGATTTCAGAAACTTAGCCGTGGAGCAATGGAAACACTCGCATTTGTAGCGTACAAACAGCCAGTTATGAAAGAAGAAATTGATAAAATAAGAGGAGTAGACTCTACATATTTTATTCATCTGCTGCTTGAAAAGAAGATGATTGAGATTTCCGGGCGTTCTGAACTTCCTGGAAGACCTATACTTTACACAACCACTCTAGATTTTCTGCATTTATTTGGCTTAAAGGACTTAAGTGCTTTGCCACCATTACATGAGATCGAACAAATGATCCCTGCTTTAGAAAATCTAAAAACACAAGATAATCCAGATATTATAACCATGAAAGCTTTGGTCGAAAAAATAAGCTACGAAGACAAAAACGCTAATACAACTAGACTAGTAGACTATGACCCCAAGGAAGATTTAAAGATTTTAAACGAAATTCGTGAAAAAATTAGTTCTATTTCTATTACAACGCCTTTTATTGACGAGCAAAAGCAACAAGAAGCGGAACGCCAAGCTAATGAACTAGAGAACACCGGTTCCCAAAACATTAACAATATCGAAGCAGAGCAGTTGACTATTCTTCCACAATCGGGTAGTAAACAGGATACGGCAAAGATATCTCTCGAATAGAGCTTTATCAGTTTCAACAAAAGGAGTTGATTTTTGTGAAAAAATTTAAATTATATCTTATCTGTTTGTTTTTTTTATCACCATTAAGTGGGTTTTCTGCGACTGAAACTTCGACCTTTGACTTAGGAGATCTCAAATATAATCACTATAAACCTCAATGGGGTGTGGAGCTTAATATGTCTCCTTATCAAATCAATAACGATCTCTTTGAAATACCTGGTAATACACCAATTTGGTTAAATCACTATGCAATTCAAATAGAATTTCAGCCACGTTTTGTGCAGCCCTATGGGGTCTTAGGAATGGGCTTATTAACAGCAATTCATACTCCTTCTTCAAAAGATACAGGGACAAGGCAAGAGTTGGTTTATTCTTTTTCTTTAGGAGGCGAGCTTCGTTATCAGCTTTGTTATTTTAAAAATCAATTTATTGTGCCAAACGTTGCTTATTCATGGGAATTTTGGAAATACAGACTAAGAAATAATAACAGCAGTGGTAATCTTATAGTACAAGGTCCAACCATCGGGGCGTGGTTACTATTGAATTTTTTTGATTCAGAGAATGGAAAAGATTTTTTTTATGATTATGGCATTGCCAGAACATATTTAATTTTTGAGGCAAGACTTTTGAAAGGCAGTAATGTTTCTGCAACTATGAGCGGTAGGGCATATTATACTGGACTCCGTTTTGAGTTTTAGATGGTAGAGAAAGAAAGAGTTCAGAAAATAATTGCTCATACTGGCATTGCTTCTCGCAGAAAATCAGAAGAACTAATAACTCAAGGCTTTGTAACTATTAATGGCCGAGTTGCGAAGTTAGGCGATAAAGCAGTTTTCAGGAAAGATCATATAAAGGTTCAAGGAAAGCTTTTACAACAAGCAGAATCTTTTGTTTACATTGCCTTTTATAAACCACAAGGAGTGATCGCTACACTTTCTGATCCTGAGGGAAGAAAAAATTTATCTTATTTTTTAAAGAATGTTAAAACCAGGGTTTTTCCTGTAGGGCGATTGGAGTACAACACGGATGGATTGGTTCTATTAACAAACGATGGGAACTGGGCTCAGCGGTTTCAAAAGGGTAAAGATATTCCTAGAGTGTATGACATCAAAGTCAAGGGTCATTTTGCTGCTGAAGCTCTTATGAGTCTTGAGCGTCCGGCATTGAGGATCAAAACTATGCAAAAATTAAAGAGCAAAACAAGAATTGAAATCATAATTAAAGGTCATGGTGTCAGTGACCTAAAGACCTTTTTAAGCCGAAAAGGCTTTTTTGTTGAAAGAATGTGTTTAAAGTCCATAGACGGTATTACTTTAAAAAATTTACGTCCTGGCGAATATTATTATATAGAGCTATAATTCTTATCTTGACTTCTCTGAGAAGAAAATCATACATTAAGAAAGACCGATTAACTGTCGCGGGGTGGAGCAGCCCGGTAGCTCGTTGGGCTCATAACCCAAAGGTCGTAGGTTCAAATCCTACCCCCGCTAAATTTATTTATTGCAAAATTCATAGTGGGTAGGATTTGAAACGAGTGAGCCGTGGGTGCTTCAGCACAATCCTATCCCCGCTATTTTTCAAACCACTAGTTATGGCCCAACCAGTTTATTCACCCCTAGAAATAAAACAATTGACTTAGTGTTACTCAGGTGTTACACTAAAAATAGGAGATGGATAATGCCTACCCTGAAAAAGAGAATTAATTTGTCGATTGATGATAGTTTATATAGCGAGCTAGAAGCACTAAAAGAACTAAAAAAAGCTCCCTCCTTATCTGCTGTTGTTATTGAACTAGCAAAAGAAGCTCTTGAACTCCAAGAAGATTTATATTTTGCAAAAATTGCTGCCGAAAGAGAAGGTGAAAAAATTATATCTCACAAGCAGATTTGGAAAAAACAATAAATGTGGCATATCGTCTACAAAAAATCTGTAAAAAAAGATTTAAAGAGAATATCTAAAGATATTCTTTATATTATTCAACGTGCAATAGAAGAAAAATTAGTTAGCGATCCTATTCGATTTGGTATTCCTCTAAGAAGAAATTTAAAAGGTCTAATGAAATTAAGAGTTGGAGATTATAGAATTATTTATTCAATAGATAGGAAAACCATCATTGTTTATGTAATAAAAATTGGCCACAGAAGAGATGTTTATTCTAATATATAAGCCTAATTAGGCAAATGTCTTTTTATTACATTTCCGAGTTGCTCAATATTGGTGGGTTTAGAAATATAATCATCCATCCCAAACTCTAAACATCTTTCAATGTCTTGTTTACGATTATAAGCCGTTAGTGCAATAATTGGCATACGATTGCTGGCGCCTTTATTATTCTTTTCATTATCATACATTTCTAAACTTCTAATAAGCCGTGTTGTCTTAAACCCATCTAATTCAGGCATCATACAATCCATCAAAACCAGATCATACGAAGCATTTGCAATAGCAGCAATAGCTGCTTTTCCGCTAGTAACCGAATGCGGCTCATAACCCAGTATTGCAAGTTGTTGTCTTGTCACTAGCTGATTGATAGCGTTATCTTCGACAACTAGAATTTTTTTCTGTTTTTCTTTTTTTATGTCACCGCCTGACTTCTCCTCAATAACTTGGCCTACCTCAACGTCTTTGACCATTTCTTTCTTGGGCTCTTCTTGCAACTGTGTAGTAGCAAAATTAAGAGTAAACCAAAATTTAGATCCATGATCTTTTTTGCTTTCTACACCTATTTGTCCCCCCATAATCTCAACAAGATGCTTGCAAATAGTTAACCCCAATCCCGTACCGCCATATTTCGCACCTATTGTGGGATCTGCTTGAGTAAACGGCTGGAAAATTTTTTCACATTCTAACTCTGTGAGACCAATGCCTGTATCAGACACCATAAAACGCAATTTAACTTTAGTTTTTATTTCGGCTAGATTTTGCGAGACATCATCCAGCATGCCATGAATATATATCTTTCCACGATTAGTGAACTTAATTGCATTTCCTATAATATTCAGCAGTATTTGTGACAACCTGCCAGGATCACCATTTAATACTGAAGGAATACCAGGAGAAATAAAAAAATCTAGTTCAACACCTTTTTGATTAGCCTTTGCTCTTAATAGCTCTACTTGATTTGTGACAACCGATAACAAAGAAAAATCAATACTGTCTAATTCAATCTTGCCAGATTCGATTTTTGAAAAATCTAAAATACTATTGACAATATCCAACAATGTGTGACTAGAAACATTTAGTATATGCACTAATTTATTTTGATTTTCATTAAGGGAAGTATGAGTCAGTAAATCTACAGTTCCCATTATACCATTCAGCGGAGTACGTATTTCATGACTAACATTAGCTATAAATTGATCTTTAACTTTTACAGAGTCATTCAGATGATTAAATACTTTTTTTGCCTCGCTATAAAGTCTAGCATTATCAATCGCAACTGCTGCTCTTTTACAAACATCCTCGGCAAATACAACATCTTTTTGTGTAAACATACGATTTGATTCAGACATAACAAGCGAGACAGCGCCTATTTTCCTGTCTCTCATCAAAAGCGGAACACACATATAAGCTTTTGCATTAAACCGCTTTAACATCTCGTAGTGTTTTTTATCTTTTGATAGGTTTTTTATTAAGGAATCGGCAATATTTGAAAACATGATTGTTTTTTCTGATTTTATCACACTGTACACACCGACAGGATGACTTGGATCTGGTGGGTAGGTATTATACAGCTCATAACTTAATCTTATTTTTTCTGAATCTGCATTTGCTGCAGCCAAACGGCTTAGTTTTTGATTTTCTTCTAAAATATCAACAATGCACCAATCTGCCATAAAGGGCACACAAAGTTTAGCAAAAGCTCGAATTCTATCGTAATAATCAATCGATGAGGAGAGTATTTGGCCAATTTCTGCTAAAAATTTTAACTTATTTTCTGAAATCTTCTTTTCAGTAATATCACTTGCAAGTTGAATAGAAAAATCTAGTTTATTTTGACCATTGACTAAAGGAATAGATTTTATTGTTCTCCATGTTTCTTCGCCTGTTTTAATATCTTGCATACGAATAGTCATGTCTGATGATTGTTCATAGTTAAAATTTTTATAATTTAAAAAATCATAATTAGAAATAACATTGCCTGAATTATCCCAAGCTTTAAAACCGTTGCTTATACCATCTGTTTTAGCTTTAAGCAAACTTTCTACTGATTGAAATCCCAACATTTTTGCGGCTGCAAGATTAGAGTAAATATATTTCTTATCTGCACCATATAAGGTAATTCCTTCAGACACTGTATCTAATACCCTAATAAAAGTGTTTAGCTTTCTTTTTTCAGCACAAACCAGGCATTGCTTATTTGTTTGAGCTGACAGAAAAAAAATCATAACAAAACCAAATGCAATTAAAGCCTTTAAGCCAATTACACTATGAGGTGCCACCACAACAGTAATGATTGTAAAAAACAAACCGCATAGTGCAACATTTCTTATACGAGTAAACACAAGTTTACTATTTGCTAGAACAACTAATGAATAAACAAACGAACTAACTGACCTAATATATTTCTTTAATAAATTCATTAACATAACTCTTTTTAAACCTAACTCAAAACAGATATTTAATAGCAATATATTAAGATTTTGTCCATTATAATCTTTAGTATAGCCAAGGAAAAAACGCTACTATTATTTATTCTACTAATATGATATAAGTAGTCTGCCACATCACTAAGTAAGTGTGTGATAAAGTGAATAATTTTTGTATACAATATGTTTAAAAAAACTACTATCTCATTGTTTTATATAGTTTTATTTTTTACTAGCGTTGGTATTTTTAACACACACGCGACAAATATTGGGTTTAGTCAATATTGTGAGGATCTCTTACTCGCCTTAGATGATATAACGGCCATTCCACCAATAGTCGTTAGGACAATAGATCACTTAAGTGATGGTAATATACAATTAATCAATGGAACTGTTTTTGTGTTTACACTTGATGGCCTCAAAGCTGATTTAGGTCAATCCTTTCGTATATCTCATAGAGCAATGGGACCACATGAAGGCGACATATTACCCATTACTCGTATGTTTGAACGAGGATTCTTCGGAGTATCTGAAGTTAAAGATAATTTAAAACCAGACGTAGAAAATCCTGAACTAATGACTAGAATAGAAACAAAACTTGGACCTGGAGCAAAAATTCCATTACCACAAGATACGCTCACCTCAATTAGGCTTGTAAGAGGACAATCACCAAGTAAGATGAACAAAGATGGTTACCCAACTAAATTTACATATGAGAAGCTACCATGGATGCTAGAAACTGGCTGGAAAATAACTGAAGCATTTCAATGGATGCTAAAGACTGGAGGGGCTAAATTAATTGCAACAGGAGAGCCTCAAGAATCAGCAAAGAGACCAACCAAGAAACTAAAAAACGAAATTGTTTTAAATCGTAAAATGGAAGCTATGATTTACGATGTGGGTCACGCTACTTTTAGCAGAACAGATACAACAATAAGAACTCCATCAACGTTATCGTCTAAAATAACTATGCTCAATCTACGATATATTACATTTTTAGTGGCAGTTGATGCAATAATTCTTAATAAGCAAGATCCAAAAAAGTGTTTTATTTATTTACGCGCTCTTGATGAAGCACACGAAAATCTCTATAGCGCCCATCATTATGGTTTTAAGGTGTTTGCGCGATCTCGAAAACATGCAATTTTCAGGATACCGCTAGAAGACGCTATCGACAAATTTGATCCTTTTGGTTTATTTCCCGAAATAGAACAAACCCGCAAAAAAGAAGGTTTTACAAACTCTATTAATGCGCTATTTTTTTTATATGATACTCCTGCTACAGCTTTATTTATAAATCACAGCTCTGAAATCATCAGAATTACTGACACTGCACTTACATTTGAATATCCAAGTGGCGGGCCTTTTAGCCCACTGGATATATCTTCAGCTTTACCTCATGTTTTATGGTTACTGACGCATAATTCTAGTGGCGAAATAGAAAATAAAGCTTTTACGATAAGAATAAGAAGAAGACAAATTTCTGATTACATAAAAGCTGGTTTTAAACTCAAAAAAGAATATGCGGGAAAAGCATCCGAAAACTTAGTCATGTCAGCAACTATAACCGAGATAATGGATATCCCAGATAAACTTTGGGAACTTTTAGAACACACAACTTTTTATACCAGAATAGATCTTTCGAGTTATAATGAATATACACGGCTTGGATTTAAGCCCATAAAAATATTTGATTCATTGAGTCCTGCCAGGATGTTAATAGCTATAAATGGCAAAGAATTAATGAAAGTAAAAAAACAACTAATTGCTTTAAATCCAACTTTTTTTGCAGAAATAGAAGTACAATAATGTTATCAATTGAGGGTCGGCTACTTACAAACAATGGTCCACATTCTTTTGGCAATTACTTAATAAAAACACGCCCAACAACATTGTCTATGTCCGCAACGCAAGGAGAGATATATACAGACTATACTTTTTTTACAAGAGTCACAGAAGATCAAGTGGACCTTTTACAATCAGTAGGCTTTATTATGGTAGAAGAACTCCCGTCATTCGATCCGAAAAGATTTATGATGCGCATAGAAGGAGATGATTTTCTTAGACTTATTGATAAACTCATGGTTCCTGATAAACCAATTAATGTAGGCAGACTAATCGAACTTGCTGATAAACTAATAGATACTTCTGTTCTAAGTGAAGAAATAAAAAAAAATACTTTTTACATGTGGCCAACCAATGCTAAGCTCAAACCTGAAATAGACAAACTCACTTTTTTCATGTTACCGTACGATATTAATTTCAAACCATATGAAAACTTTGGATTTCACTTAGCTCAAGAGTTAGTAGCACACGCCGACGAAACGGTAGAAGTATTTATAACTGGAGAAACTTTAATTAGACGTTATAGTCAGGCTTGCTCAGAACTCGATCATAATCAAGAAGAACAATCACTAGGAATGGCTAAGAATCGGGAAAGAAGGCACTTTGGCTTTTGGCAAAATGGGGCAAAATTGGGTAGATCAATAGTCATTACAGACTGACCTATGCGACAAGACATATACGAAAAGACACGACAAAAACCATTGGCACAAGAATTGCTAGCATAAACATAACAGTTCTATCTAATAGAAAGGCGTGTGTGACATCATCTCAAATGACTTCTGGTCAAATGGCTTCAGAATCTTTTAAGCAAATTAAAATAGCCATTGATGCGTCATCATGTTTTAACGCAGACTTATGCATGAAAATTTTGCTTAACTTCAAAGAATTAATTAATTTCGATACAGATCTATCCCGTTCTCAATATTTGTCATTTTACACTCATATTACACACACTGATTTGGTAATTGTTATGGATGATTTTAAGAAAAAATTTTTTAATTTCTTTAATTTACACTTCTCCGAACTTCTTTGTTTAGAATCAAAAATACCAGTTATAGTTTCACAGCCAAATATTAGGTTAAATCAAAAGATCAGCAATATTATGTATTTAACGTTTTTTCCTGGCTCTCCAAATTTCTCTCAAGAATACGACGAATTTAAAAATATTTTAAAAATAGCAAAAAAATTAAATGCCAAACTCACAATTTTCTATAAATTTATAAAAAAAACGAAAAATTACTTCTTTTCAGCAGAAATCATATCAGGCACCGGAATTCCATTTTACGATCCTGGTTTGATGATGGAACGAAACTCCCATCTAAAGACTATTTCTCAATGGTTCAAAATAGCTAAACAAGAAGGGGTTTTGGTTGATATAAAAATAGGCAAAGATGATCCTAATTCTTTAGAAGATGAAATTTTACAAACTCAAATAGAAGGTAACTATGATTTAATTTCGTTTGATCCAAAAGACATAAAATATCTGAAACTTTCTTCACTTTCATCCAGTTGTCCAATTTACGTTGCACGGTTTCCATTTCAGAGTAGCTGCTATGACGCCTTAGAAAATATAAAAGACTACATCACACATGCAAAATATGCTGCTCATAGTACATCAACTAATGGTTCTGTTTAAAAATTTCATATTCATGTTGTTTTCTATAGAGAGTTTTTCGGTTTATCTTAAGAATATCGGCAGCTTTTTCTTTTTTGTGGCCCGTGCAAAGAAGTACATATTCAATATATTCTTT
>JACQAU010000098.1 GCA_016194835.1 Deltaproteobacteria bacterium | reverse complement strand
TCTGATTTATGAAACATGTAAAACTTACCTGTTACAGCAGGGTAAATTTCTTGTTTTATTAGAAACTTTTATTGGGATTTGTATTTTTTATTACTTCTTTTATCTTTTGCACATGAGCTTCGCAAAAGTCTTATTAATCTTGCTTTGGTCAGTAGTAGGAATTTTAGGCTCTTTTGGTGTGGCGTGGTTTGGTGTGCGTATTAACACATATGCAAATAGCCGCACGGCCTTTGCTTCGTTACAGGGCAAGCCATGGTCCATTCTGGACATACCACTACGATCTGGTATGTCTATTGGCGTTCTCTTGATTTGCGTAGAACTATTCATGATGATTTGTATATTGCTATTTGTCCCGCGTGAAAGTGCAGGGGCATGCTTTGTTGGGTTTGCTATTGGCGAATCCCTGGGAGCATCAGCTTTGAGAATCTGTGGCGGTATTTTTACTAAGATTGCTGATATTGGTTCAGATCTTATGAAAATTACTTTTAATATCAAGGAAGATGACGCTCGAAACCCTGGTGTTATTGCTGATTGTACTGGTGACAACGCAGGTGATTCAGTAGGTCCCACGGCAGATGGATTCGAAACTTATGGTGTGACTGGAGTTGCACTGATTAGTTTTATTGTTTTAGCTGTTGGCATGGGCATTGGTGTTGATGGTAAATTATCGCTTTTACCTGGAGGGGTCGAAGTACAGTCCAAGCTCATTATATGGATCTTTGTAATGAGAATTTTGATGATTGCAACTTCTATCGTGTCTTATTGGATCAATAAGTGGATTTCGGCAGCTCTGTATGCTGATAAAGCACATTTTGATTTCGAAGCTCCACTTACTTCGCTGGTGTGGATTACGTCATTAGTCTCCATTGTGGTGACATATTCGGTTAGTGTTCTTTTGATTGGGGACATGGCCGAAGGATTGTGGTGGAAACTTTCGACTATTATTAGTTGTGGCACTTTAGCTGCGGCCTTAATACCGGAGCTAACAAAAATTTTTACATCTTCAAAATCCAAACATGTAGCTGAGATTGTTGCTGCTTCAAGACAGGGTGGTCCTTCGCTGACCATTCTTTCTGGTTTCGTAGCAGGAAATTTTAGTGCCTTTTGGCAAGGCCTTACCATTGTTGGACTTATGTGTATTGCTTTTGTAACCAGCCAGACGGGATTAGATCAGTACATGGTGTATCCGGCGGTCTATGATTTTTTCTATTATTTTGCTTATGAATCTAAAGTTGGATCTGCTGGATTCTAGAGTTTTGCTTGGATTGATTACTGGCGGTGCTGTAATTTACTGGTTTACGGGTGCGGCCACTCAAGCGGTGAGTACTGGAGCTTATCGAGCTGTTGAATACATTAAATCTCATATTCGTTTAGATTCAGTGCAAAAAGCCTCTGTTAGTGATTCAAAAGAAGTTGTCAAAATTTGTACTCAATATGCACAAGCTGGAATGATAAATATTTTCGGTGTGGTTTTTTCGTTTACGCTGGCGTTTGCTTGCTTTGATGCGACTTATTTTGCCAGTTATTTGATTTCGATAGCTGTATTTGGACTTTTCCAGGCCATTTTTATGGCAAATGCTGGTGGTGCTTGGGACAATGCTAAAAAAGTAGTCGAAGTTGACTTAAGAGAGAAAGGGACGGCGTTGCATGCAGCAACTGTCATAGGAGATACGGTGGGTGATCCTTTCAAGGACACTTCTTCTGTGGCTCTAAATCCTATCATAAAGTTTACTACCCTTTTTGGACTCTTAGCTGTCGAAATAGCGGCAAGTGCAAAGGAACAGGCTATGTACATTGGATGCGTCCTGCTGTTGGTTGGTCTTTTCTTTGTGGTGCGTTCTTTTTATGGTATGCGCATTAGCACTCTTAGCGTCAGGGCAGAGGCCGCTCAGCACAAACATAACTCACATGGGCACAGAGGTGTTTCACCGCAAGCACAAGTCTAAAATATACTGATTCGGTTGTGTTTTGCTTGACTATTGTGCGACAATGACCATTCATAATATAAAGGAGTTAATGATATGGCTTGGTTTAAACGAATTTTCTTATTTCTAGCGGTTAATTTTTTAGTAATTATCACGCTTTCATTGGTTTTAAATCTTTTAGGTGTTCAGCCCTATCTCACACCATATGGTTTAAATTACACTAGCTTGATGGCGTTTTGTCTGGTTTGGGGCATGGGTGGAGCTTTTATTTCGCTTGCTTTGTCTAAACTAATGGCCAAATGGATGATGGGGGTTCACATCATTGATCCCAACACTTCGGATCACATGCTTCAGGATTTGGTTCACACTGTTTATAATCTTGCAAGAGGAGCCAGGTTGCCGAAAATGCCAGAAGTTGGGATTTATGATTCGCCAGAAGTGAATGCATTTGCCACTGGACCTACCAAGTCAAGGTCTCTAGTAGCTGTTTCTAGTGGGCTTCTGAACCGTATGAATAAAAGCGAACTTGAGGGAGTTTTGGGTCACGAGATTTCGCATATTGCAAATGGTGACATGGTCACGATGACTTTAGTTCAGGGTGTAGTGAATGCGTTTGTAATGTTTTTATCTAGAGTTATTGCCTTTGCAATTGCACAAATGGGCAGGGGACGTGATGATGATCGTGAAGGTGGGTTTTCGTACGGGATTTATTTTATTACAAGTTTTATTTTAGAGATCATATTTATGATTTTAGGTTCTTTAGTTGTTGCTTGGTTTTCCCGTCTTAGAGAATTTAGGGCAGATGCCGGAAGTGCAAAGATTGCAGGGCGACAGAATATGATAAAAGCGCTTGAGGCATTGAGAAGAACTTTTGAGATCGAAGATCCAACCCCACAACCAGCGGTGCAAACTCTAAAGATTTCTGGAAAGCGCTCAAGGTTTTTACATCTTTTTTCGACGCATCCGCCTCTTGAAGAGCGAATTGCACGTCTAGAAAATATGGTGTAGAACATTGTTTGTGGGTGTATATGCTCGTTTTAAAAGAAATCCAGATGGTTTTAGGGCCTTAGTAGAGCTTTTAGAAACCACTCCGCCATCTCGGAGACAAAGAATGATCGAAGTTGGAATGGACGAAGACCCCCATTATACAGAATTAGCATTAAAATATGTTTTAAATTTTAAAGATATTATTAATCTCCCGGATGTTGAGTTGGCAGAAGTTATGGCTAAAGCTCCGTCTCGTTCTTTGGCTTATGCGCTTAATGGGCAATCTGAAGATGTTATAAAAAAGTTTTTAAGAAATTCACCTAATAATATTGCCGCTGAAATTAGGGATTACCTGGCTATTAATGTTGGTCCTCGCGAAATAGGTGGCGCTCAAATTAAAGTTATTACTATTGCACGTGAGTTGGAACGCAAAGGACTGGTGCGTACAAAAATCATACCGGCTGCTGTGTAGGACAAGTCCTTAATCTACGCGGCTGATCGTTTTTCTATAATTGAAGTTTCAAGTAATGCTTGGCAAGCTAGATAGACTTGATCTGGAGAAATTTTTTTCATGCATTGATTGTCTTTACACCTAGTGATTTTATCGGCAGCCACACTTAAGCAAGGACTGCAAGGAAGAGAAGCCCATACCACCTTACAGTACGGAGACCTGGGAGCGTATAGACTTGGAGTTTCTGGGCCAAATAGAGACACTAAAGGTGTTTTAGCCCAGGCTGCAAGGTGCATAATACCGCTATCCACACTAACGACTAGATCAGATTCTCGAAGCAGTTGTAATAATTGTAGGAGTGTACTTTTCCCTGCAAAATTATAAATGCGATCTTGTTTGGATATTTTTTCCATGATTCTTTGAACTCTAGGTAACTCGGATTTTACACCAGGAAAAACCAAATCTACTTGAGGATCTTGTAAGAGGTTGTTGCAAAGAGAGACCCAGTGGTCTTCTACCCACATTCGATGCCAACTTAAATCGCTTGAATTAACATTAATAACAATACGTTTTCTTACTGGATTTTTAGATAACGGTGAAATAACACCATAGACGTTTTGTGGAAGTGGTGGCAGTGGATTTGACATTGACAACGGGATACCCAAGTAATGAAGCATTTCTAAATT
Organism: Deltaproteobacteria bacterium; assembly: GCA_016194835.1. Lineage (GTDB taxonomy): Bacteria > Bdellovibrionota > UBA1018 > UBA1018 > UBA1018 > JACRAO01. Next base: position 14,836 of record JACQAU010000098.1, on the reverse strand, counting down.
ATTTTCAGTTATGTGGTGTTCAGGAGTGAGAGAAACAAGATGAGTGTAAATTTGTTCGCGCAAAGGTTTGGCTGCAATAAATCCAATTCGCATTTGAGTACCGCTGAGCCATGACAGAAGTGTTGTAAAATTTGAGGTAGGTTCTAAATCTAAAAAAGCATCTGCTTGAAAAGCTCTAGCCTGTCTAATGGTTTGCCAAAGTGTTTTAATAAATCCAAAATACGTGGGTTTTATTTCCCATACTACATCAGCAAAACCAGAATATTTTACAATTTCAGCTTGCCCAGGAAATGACCAAAAGGCAATTTGTACACCAGCTTCTTTTAGAGTTTTAAACAGCGGCAAGCTAAGTACAACGCTTCCTAGTCCAATGAATTTTGTACAAATTACTCTTTTTGGGTAGTGGGGAAGTTTGTAGTCTCCATAAAGACTATTGGATTTTTTAATAAAAAACCCCAGCAATCTTAAAAGAGACTTCCCGATATATAGATCTATGCGTCGCATCCAGGTAAAAGACATGCTAATTTTACTATCGGATTTTGAACCAAGGCAGATTAATTTTGGGCTATTTTTAAAATAATTTTGCTCACTCAGGCGCGGCATCCTGCCTCTGGGGCCCCCTTGGTCATCCATGACCGGGCCGCATCCAGCTCCCCCAAGGCCTTCTCTCGCAAAATTATTTTAAAAATAGCCCAAAATTAATCTGCATATGACTTATACGTTTAATGTCTATTTGTGGTAAAAGAAAGCAAATAGCAAAGGATTTTTAATGGATTTATTTGATAAAATTAATAAATTAAAAATAGAAAAAAATGCAATAATTTTAGCACATTACTACCAGGAGCCAGATATTCAGGATATTGCAGATTTTGTTGGAGACAGTTTAGATCTGGCCAAGCAAGCAGCTAAAACACCAGCAAGCTTGATCGTTTTTGCTGGTGTGCATTTTATGGCTGAGGGGGCTAAGATTTTAAATCCTTCTAAAAAAGTAGTGATGCCTGACCTGCGTGCTGGGTGTTCCTTGTCAGATAGTTGTCCTCCAGTGGCGTTTGCAAAGTACCGTCAAAAATATCCCGATCATTTTGTTGTGTCGTATATCAATTGTTCCGCTGCCATCAAAGCACTAAGTGACGTAATTTGTACAAGCACTAATGCAATTAAAATCATTGGGCATGTGCCTGAAAATAGGGAAATTATATTTGCACCCGATCGCAATTTGGGTGCGTATTTAATGAAAAAAACTGGACGTACTATGCTTCTTTGGCAGGGCGCATGCATTGTTCATGAAACTTTTTCTGAAAGAAAGATTGCCATGCTTCAAATTAAAAATCCTGAAACCAAGCTCATAGCGCATCCTGAGTGTGAGCCGACATTGCTAGCTAAGGCGGATTTTATTGGTAGTACCTCGCAACTTTTGAACTATGTGATAGAAGATACTGGCACTAGCTTTATTGTGGCAACCGAAGAAGGCATTTTGCATCAAATGCAAAAGAAAGCTCCACATAAGAAACTCATTGCTGCGCCACCAACTCATTCATGTGCTTGTAATGAATGTCCATTTATGAAGTTGAACACTTTGGAAAAACTCTATTGGTGCCTACGGGATGAGACACCTGAGATCATGGTGCCAGAGGAGTTGCAGGCTCAAGCATTGCTCCCTTTGCAGAGAATGCTGGAGTGGAGCTGAGTAATACGAATATTAACAAAAAAATAAAACTTGAATAAATTAATACAGTATGTTAAAAAACAAATGCATTTTGTTAGACTTTATTGTAACGCATATCGTTATGAAGCTGTGTTATGAAAGAGGTCTATTGTTAAAATTATGATTTATAGTTTTTGTAGTAGGCTTTATGAGGATTAAGTATTTTTTAATTTATGTGGTTTTTGTTTCTTATTGTTCCCTTGCTCGGTCTTTTCTTTTGGATTTTGGATTTGCAGACGATAAAGTTTCGATTGAAATTACAAAATCAGCACCCGCTGATGTCTCAAAATGTAGTGAGCTTCTTGTTGGAAATAAGAAATTAATTGTGGGTCAGACTCTGGACATGCAAAGTGTGCTTTCTATGGTGAAACAAGCTGCTCCGACTGACGCAAGTGTCATCATACTTGGCGATACAGGAACTGGCAAGGAACTCATTGCGTATTTAATCCATTTGTGGAGTAGTCGAAGTACAAAGCCATTTGTTGCATTCAATTGTAGTGCCCTTGCTGATACTTTAGTTGAGAGTGAACTTTTTGGACATGCCAGAGGAGCTTTTACAGGAGCTGAGAGAGAGAAGATCGGATTGATTGAAGCAGCTGAAGGTGGAACTTTGTTTTTAGACGAAGTTGGAGAAATGAGTCTTGCAATGCAAGCTAAGTTGCTCAGGGCTATAGAGACAAAAGAAATACGCCGTGTTGGAGAAAATAAGCCTAGAAAAGTGGATTTTCGTATAGTTGCAGCAACAAATAAGAATCTTCTGAAATTGATAGGAGAAAAACTCTTTAGGGAAGACCTCTATTATCGTCTAAATGTAATACCAATAAATCTTCCATCTTTGAGAGAAAGAGTAGAAGATATCCCCGCATTGGCTAATTATTTTCTTGAAATATTTAGCCTTAGGTCAGACAAGAATATCATTGATATCTCTCCTGCAGCTATGCTTAAGCTTAGAGCTCATTATTGGGGTGGGAATATTCGTGAACTTCAAAATACTATAGAGAGAGCTGTGGTATTAGCTAGGGGACAGCATATTGAGGCTAGCGATTTGCAATTGAATGACAATGAATTGTCTCAAAGAGTTGAGGTAGGACAATGGCAGAATGCGCTCTCTGATTGGTTGCAAGCTGTAGGCGCTAAGGAAGACGCCGATCTTCCTAAAGCTGATGCGCTAAAACAAGACTACATACAATATATTCTTTCGCGTGTTAAATTAGATATGGTGTTAGCTGGAAAAATATTAGGCATACGATTTAGTCGTAATTTAAAATTAAATTCAGAAGGAACTAAATTAGATGAGATAAAACTATTTTTTAAAAGTTTTGAGATTTTGTCTATTAATGAGTTGCCCAAGGTAGAAGCATTAGTGTATAAATATGTTAAATTTATTTTTAAAAAACAAGAAGGAAACTACACTAGGGTGGCGCAAATTACTGGAGTGGCAAGAGGAACTCTTTACAATTGGGCAGCTACAAATCTGGATTTTGTAAAATAGATTTTCTTGACTAAAAATAAACTAAGACCTGTGGGCAATATGGCATGTCTAAAGTGCGTAATTATTAATTAATTCATAGGCTTACATCTACCTGTATATTATTGACAAGAAACATTAGATCGGGTATATTCCTGACAAAATAATGCTAAGCGTAATTATTTTGGAATGAAAGGTTTTATATGAAATATTCTATATGGTTTTTAATGTTTTTTGTAGTAAGCCAGCTCGTGTTTGCAGATCATAACTATCCAATAAATCTGCCAGTAGGTGTGATTGTCAAAGAGATCACTTGCGATAATGGCATTGTTATTAACGATGCTTCATTTGATAAAAAACTTGTGACAGAGCAATTTGTCCTCGCAGTAAGGGGAGAAAAGTTTGTGCAGTTTTCCTCTCCAACTGATGATGTGGGAGTATTTTTTTGGCTGCTAGAATTGGGCGTTTTGACAAAGTCTCCCATTACAGTCAACGCAGAAAAAGACAGTGTGACATATGGGGTTCCTACGCGGGTAACATACAGTTTTGGGTTTGCAGATAAAACAGTGTTTTTGAAAGACTCTACTATTATAGTGTCTGAAGCATCGCCTGAAACATCAGGTGATCCAAAATCTGGTGCAGTGATTTTGAGTAACTGTCAGATCTCTAAAGCTGCTCTCAAACAAGGAGTTGATCGAGAATTAACGGCAAGAGAATTGCATAATCAGTTGAGACCTCCTGCTCCAACTGTTCCTGTGCAACCACCAGTTCAAGTGCAACCTCAAATTATAGATCTAACAAAAAATGGTCCTCTTATGGATGAACTCGCTAGGTATCTTGATGATTGTGTAGATGGTAATGAACAAGGTTTCAGAGTTGATAATCTTACCTATGACCCAGCCTGCCAGAAGGTAAGAGGTGAGGTTTTTTTGAAAACTTGCCAGCATATACGCACTCCAGAAGTCAAGGTTCTTCACAAAGTATTAAAAGAAGCACGAGATGTGGTTTTGTATGGCGATCGCATTGGTAAACAGGTTAGATTTTGTTTTAATCTCAACAACGGAAGTGAATGCAAAGAAACTCCACTGTGGCGTGTTCCATTGGAGGCTGAGAAAAAATGTGATGAGAGAGTGATTTTAGACATTATAAAAAGACACTTGTAATTATGAATGGATGGGTTTAAATGCGTAACGTAAATTATTTTAAAATAGTATTGGTGGCTCTATTTTTTTTAACCAGTCTAATTGCCTACTCTAATCCTGAAGAAGAAATAAATTCGGCCATAGCAGAATATAAAGCCGCTCTAAAGAATTCCTTAGAAACAGAACGTTCCTATCGTGCCAACTGGAGAGATAGAAAAAGCATTCCGTATAATAATACTCATAATCCTGATAATGAGTACCATGGCTCCGCTTATGACGGGAGTGAATCACGCACTAGTGGATCAACAGGAACTCATGAAATTATAAAAGGACGTGAATATGATGCACTAGAAGAATATGACAGACAATTATCAGTACTTGCAAAAGTGCGCAAAACACTAACTAGCCTGCTTATTCGTAAGTTTTTAGAAAAAGGAACGCCCTCTATAAATACAAAAGCAGAAGTAACACGCTGTGCAGAAGGAATAATTTTAGATGCTGCATTACAAGCAGAAAGCGAAAAAGATATAGTACTCCGTTCTGAAATCGAAGTGGGTTTGGATAAGTATACAGGTAGTGAATGTGAGAAATATTTAAACTCGTCTGCTTCGGGGGAATGGGGTTAAACAAAGACTCTAGTAATTTTTAGATATCTTTTAATAATCAAGGCACTAGAGAGACTTTTTCGATGCTGTGGTCTCATTAGAGAAAGCAGTTTCTTTGTCTCAGTTCAAGTAAGTCAATGTAAGTTCACATCTAGAAAATATCAGCATATAATAATAAAATAAATGTTGTATAAAAAACAGAGGACTAATTTATGATAAACCTACTAATAAAAATTAAATTATTTTTAGTTATCTTTTTAGTTATCTGCGGTGCAATTTTGTGTTTATCTTGTTGGGCTGATGATTTTCCTGGTACTCCGCTAAAAGAGACAGTTTTAGTTTCGACATTAATGCCCAAAATAAATGGTATTAATTTTTTAGCTACTTATGAGTATCTCTATATTAATATGGATGCAGTTAGGTTTGTCTTTAGAGGTGATAATGGTGGCTGGAGAAATACTGGCTGGGATAAAGTTACAGACGAAGGCGAAGATAGTTGCGTCAAACATCGTTATCGCAACCCTGGCAATTACGAACTGCAGTACGAAGAAGAAATAAGCTGCATTAAAAAGCAGGTGGAAATTATATCTAAGGCATTAAACAATAAAAAAATATTATTTAAATACATTGTCTTACACTTCAGAACAACTGATTACACAAATAATGATGGCATGATGCACACAGGCACGGCTTATGATTATGGTGATTGTGAAGAATTTACTTTTGATTATAGAGCAAAATCAGGTCTTTTAATAGAAAGTATTGATGGAGAAAATAACACATTAAGGGTTTTTGCGGCTTTAGATAGAGAATTAAAATGCTATCTGAACGAAAATTTGAGTGCTGTTTTGCCAGATGCCAGTGCTCCGACTGTTAGCCCTGTAGAGGAAATAAAAAGTAATGGGCCTGACACAGATTAGCTCGTTTCGATCCTTCTTTTTTGGCCTTCTTTTTTAGCCTTCCTTTTTGGAGCTGAGGCGGATCGAACGCCCGACCCCCACAATGCCATTGTGGTGCTCTACCAGTTGAGCTACAGCCCCATGTAATATTAATGATTTATAATCATAATTTATGAGTTTTTCAATAGATCTTTTGAGATCTTTTAGCTTAGATCTAATGCAGTAATATTTTTTTCATGACAAATTGATAGCGATTGCTGACGCGTTCAAAAAGACTGACTTGTCTATTTTCTGACATACCTGCTAGATCTCTTGCTGAGAGAGCAGTATAAGTCCCAGATTGTGTGTCTTTTTTGCCCTTATGTTCTTGTTGAGGCATGATTTGATCCAACAAGGAACTAACAAGCGCATTTGGATCGATATCATTTTTCTCTGCAGTACTTGCACTGCCTCCACCACCGCCTCCTCCAGCATAGTGAGTTCCACTTACTCCACCGAAATCTGTAAATTTCCGCTCATAAGCAGCCAGTAAAGGCTCAAGTTTTTTTGTTTGACTTGGATTTAGTGCTCCGCCCATGGCGCCAGCGATTCCTTGCGCTCCACCACCGAAATCCTGCTTGAAAAACTGAGACAAATCAATACCAGAAGTTTTTTTGAAGTCTTTTTGAAAGCGTGCAGGCCTAACATAATCAGGTAGTGCTCTATCACTTGAGATGGCACAATTCAAAGCAGCTTGAACTCCACGACTTTTTGCTCCATTGCAAATGCTTTCGGACATGCTTGTTACTTTCTTATCAGCAGCATTACTTGTTGTGGTAAGTCCAGGACCTGAGTTTGTAGTTCCTCCCACTGCAGTACCGCCTACATTTCCTCCGCCAGGTGTGACATACACTACACCACCTGTGACATTTCTAGGTATACTGTTGTTTTGATCAAGCAGTCTTTGAGCCAAAGCCTTGTTTTCGTCAGCCGTGTCAAATTCGTCCTCCATTGCTTGGTGTTTTTGATAAGCCTGAAAAGCTGCAATAGCTGCCGCTAAACAGGCGGACCAGTTTTTTGAGTTACTTTTAGTTTCTGGATTTTTTGGACCTGAAGGTTTACTCGGGTCCGTTGTTGATGGAGCTTTTGGAACTGTTCTAACAGCTATTGTATTGCCGTTGGCATCAAATTGTTCAGTAATAGCATTTCCATTTGCATCGAGCGAATCACTTCTGATTACATTGTTTCCCGATGGATCAAATGTATCAGTGCGCACTGCTCGTCCTTGTGAATCCCAATATGCTCTTTGTGTGGGAACTTCTTCATTATAGCTAACAGTGGCTGTTAATGGTCTTCCATCTTGTCCTATAGGTGGGTCTAGTTTTTTCATATTGGATATAGCTGCTGTGGAACGTTTAAAACCACCAGAAGTTGTGGCGGCCGTTGCTGCAGAACCTATGGGGCCAGCAGTGGCTGCTCCCATAACTAATCCCATGACCATTGGGGCAGCGCCCATGAGCAAGCCTGTAAATTCCTTTGTCATTGCAGCATCTGTAATCCCTGCTCCCAGGCTTGCTCCTGAGCATACCCAGGCGTCACCACTACCAAAAATTGAGGCCCCAGCTAACGATGTCATACACATAGTTAAGCAAATTCCAGAAACCGCGGCCCATACCTTCCAAAGAATGTCATTGTTTTCTCCAGCTTGTTCTGCATCATCGGCAGCTTTTTTGTATTCATAGTATTGAGTCGCTAATCTATTTGACTGGCTTTGATTGCCATAATAGGAGCTATTGTTTGACGAAGCTAATGAGTAAGCCGGTAAAATAAGCTGAAAGGTTAATAAAAGCACTAATAAGCTTTTTGTTAATTCAAAAAAGATATTTTTTATATTACTTAAATGTATTTTCATTTTATTTATTTCCTGTCATTAAAAACCCGTAAAGCGACCAGCTTTATTTTTCTCCTGATATGCCTTGTGAATGCGTTCAAAAATATTTACATTCTTGTCATATACAGAAAAAGGACCACTGCCATATGTGTTGTTTCCGTATTGTAAAATATTGGATCCAATTTCATTTTTTTGTGGTAAAAAAGCCAAAGCCCTTGAAAGATCAATGCCACTAGCACTATCGCCTTTTCCGCTTCCTCCACCACCACTTGACATGCTTGAACCAGACACCCCGCCTGGTGGTACATAGTTATTAGGATTTAAAACTCTGTCAGCTCTTACGCTTGCGCTTTCGCTGTTATCAGTAGGTTGTGTAGAGCCTGGTGCAAGTCCTCCACCTCCTGTGCCACCGCCTCCCTGTTGTCCAGGAATTGGTATAAAGCCACCATATGGACCAGGTGATATTTCTGGTTTGGGGATTTCAGCAATAGGTGGTCCAAGTCCGTTTTGTAGGTCCTTATTGTCATCTTTGGCGTCATTTGGGCTGGTTGCAGCATCCAGGGGAGTGCCAGAGCCACTTATGGTTGTTGCAATTCTTGGAGGTAGGGCATCACCCGCGGTTGCAGCAGCAAATTTTGGTGCAATAATGGGATTACCAAAAGGATTGTTTTCTGTTTGTTTTAGTTTAGCTGCGGCTTCTTCGAGTTCTTCTGCAGCGAGTTTGTTGAAGTAACCTTGTATCAGTTGTCCGGCTCCACTGGCTGTGTTTTGAAATCCGGCTTGCTCGGCTTCTTTGGCGAGATTTTTTTGTTCAGTTGCACCTTTGGATGCAGCGTTTTTAAATTCTTTTTTCATGTCAGTGATTTTGTCGTTAGTGCCATCCGATCTTTTTTGAATGTCTTTTTTATTTAGTTCTATGGTGTTTTTGACCTCAAGATCGCTAGCTATCTGTGCTACATGTGGATTACCACTATGTCTTAACTGTGTTTCGATATTTTGAATGCCATTTTCTACATTCATATTTGCATTAACAATACCTTTTGCTTGCTCTTGTGCTGCTTCGATTGCTTGTTCTAATGCAGGACCGGCTAATGGTGCCGCCACTGCCCCCGCTGCTGCTGCCTGCGCTAAACCCTTTATTTTTAGTCGCTCTCCGGCATTATCGATAGCTTCTATTATTTTCTTCTTTGTATTTTCAATGGTATAAACTTTTCCTAGTTTATTTAGTTCCATGACTCTGATTGCAGTGTCGGAGCGATATTCACTAGATGAAATATGGGCTTGTTCACTTGCTTCTTGGCCACCTTTGGCAGTTTTTTCATCATTTTGTATAATTTTTTTGCCGTCGTTGTCGGGGTCTGCTGTGTGATACAGGCCGGTTAGTTGACTATTTTTAATTTCTGCAGCGTTTTTTTTAGCTCCACCAGCCATTGCAAATTCAGAAATACCAATTGCTAGTTGTACTGCGCCTAATCCCATTTGAATATTAGCTGCCATTTTTTGTGTTGAGGCTGCAGCTTCGAGGTTAGCTGATTGTGTTCCCTTTTGAGCGGCGTCTAGTTGTGAACTTTGTGATTGACTGGCTACAGCGAGTGATCCTCCCATTTGTCCAACTGCGCCAACTACTTTGCCTGCCTGGATAAAACCAGTGTTACAACTTTTTTGCCAGATTTCAGATGTTGAAAACGGACAGTCCTCGTCTTCTGCTTTGTCTAAAAGAGCTTCTACCCCAGCTGTTTGTAGTGGATCTCTTTTGTAGTTGTCAGAATCATTTTGTCGTTCTAGTGCTCGGTTATTGTCGTATTTAATGTCTTTATCTAAGTCTTTAATTTCTCCTCTTTTTTCATTGAGAATATTATTGAGATTTGTCAATTGTGCTTGTTCTGCGGGGTTTAGCGGTCTTGCTGGATGGCCGGGGCTGCCGTTTATTATGGCATCTAGATCTCTCTTTTTTTGCTGCAATTCAAGCATAGTGCATTCGTTTGGGTCACTAGCGCAATCTGCAAGGATGTTCTTTTCATAAACCAGAATTAAACATGCTGTAACAACGGTAAAAAGTAATTTTTTATTTCGGCTATTATTTTGATAATTTCTATTCCCCATAAGCTCAAGCCCCCAAAAATCTGACTATTACACTATAATCCTCCATTTTTATATGCATTGAGTCAACAGATTTATTATTTTTAAGTAAATCTAATTATAAATTCAGTAGTTTTTCTAGCTCTTTATCAATCGCTTCTGGTTTGGTTTGCGATGAATAACGCTTTAAAACATTTCCTTTTGGGTCAACTAAAAATTTTGTAAAATTCCATTTAATAGCTTGAGTCCCTAAAATACCCTTTGCTGCTTTTTTTAGATAAACATACAAAGGGTGAGTATCGGGGCCATTTACTTTGATTTTAGAAAATAATGGAAATGTCACTCCAAACTTGATTTTGCAAAAACTCTCTATTTCTTTCTCGCTTCCTGGTTCTTGATGACCAAATTGATCACAAGGAAAACCTAATACTATAAAATTTTTATGCTTATATTTTTTATATAAATCCTCTAATCCCTCATACTGAACCGTAAATCCGCACTCTGAAGCTACATTGACAATAAGAATATACTTGCCTTCATATTGTTTTAATGTTGTTTCTTCTCCATCTATTGTTTTTACTAAAATAGAATAAATCGACATTTTACACCGTATCCCAAATATAGCGCTCATTTTCTACCGCATGATCCGCAAGTGATTTTATGAGCTCGTCATCATTGTTATCAATCTTGCCAAAATTACTCTTTACCCTTCGATAAACCTGGCCGGCAAAAACTTCTAATATTTCTAGCTCCTTGGTTGATTTTGTTAGGCCATGTTCCTCAATTGCAGAATTTACTCTGCTCAAAACACTTCCAAAGACAAACAAATCTATCATGATGTCCGCCAATCTCCGTGTAGCAAATTGTTTGCCAATAATATTTTTGCCATGCTTGCGTATAATTCGATCTGCTGCTTGAGCTAAATCACGAGTCGAGTCTTCGAAAATCTCTGCTTTGTCTTTTAGTGAAGCATGTAACTTTGTGAAAGCACTTTTTGTTCCCCCAATGCCGGTAACATGCGAAACTCGTTTTAAAGTATATTCTGATAAGACTCCAAACCCTTTGATTGGGTCATTGAAAATTCCCTCTAATGAACTACTTAATTCTTTCAGTTGTTTGCCGACATCATTCATTGCAGTTAACGCAATGAAAAGTCTTAAAATATCATTTGTGCCTTCAAAAATGCGGTTTACCCGGCAGTCTCTTAAAATCCTTTCGTACGGAAATTCGCACATGTACCCATTGCCAGCAGCAATTTGCAATGACTCATCAACGGTTCTCCAAAGACACTCCGATGCAAAAACTTTGCTAATCGCGGCTTCTACCGCAAAGTCACTAGATCCATGATCTATCAGGCCTGAAACCATGGTCACTGCGGATTCAGATGCATAACATTCGACAACCATGTGACCCAGTTTTTGTTTTACAAGCCCAAATTCAAAAATAGGACGGCCAAATTGTGTTCGATTTTTTGCTTGCTGTGTTGCAAGCTCTATACAGCGTTTCATGGCGCCAACGCATCCGCCTCCCAAACCAATGCGGCCATTGTTTAAAATCGTCATGGCTACCTTAAAACCTTTGCCTTCTTCTCCGAGCACGTTTTCAGAAGGTACGTGAACTTTATCAAAATGTATTGTAGTAGTCGAACTTGCCCTAAGACCCATCTTGTCTTCATGTGGCCCTGAACTCACTCCGTGCATGTCTCGTGTAACTATAAAAGCTGTCATCTGACCTTCGGGTCCATCAGTGCGCGCAAAGACTGTAAAAAAATTAGCGATTCCTCCATTTGTGATCCAGATTTTTTCCCCATCTAAAATCCAATTTTTTCCATCTCTTGTGGCTTTAGTTTTAATAGAAGCCGCATCTGAACCAGCACCAGCTTCAGTAAGACCAAAGGCTGCAATCATTTCGCCTGTAGCCAGTTTAGGTAAGTACTTTTTCTTTTGTTCCTCAGTGCCAAACAGTAATAGTCCCCTCATCCCAATAGAACTATGTGCTCCTGCAGTAAGTGCTACAGAACCATCATATTTGCTAATTTCTTGCATTATGCGCGAGTAAGCTTTGCTTTTAAGCCCCAAACCGCCATATTGTTCAGGTATGATGAGACTAAAGAGACCGTAGTTTTTCATTTCTTTAATAAACTCTAGAGGCATTTCGCCTTTTCGATCCCACTTACGAAAGTCATCTTTTTTAGTTTTAAGCCAGTTTTCGATAGAATTAATCATGTCTTTTACGGCTGATTGCTCTGAGGCTTCTAGTTTTGGGAATGGTATTATGATGTCTTCTTCGATTTGACCCATGCAAAGAGAACGCATGAAACTTAATGTTTTCTTCATATACAGATCTCCAGTGATTATGAGCAGGTTACCACAGGCCCCTGCCAATGTGAAAATCCTTCTTTTAGATAAGACACATTTGTATATCCGTGATCTTTAAATAATTGTACAGCTTCTTTTGTTCTAATTCCGCTTTGACAATAAAGAATTATTTTTTCCATATTGTCTAAATTAGGAAATTCATGGCTTTTAAGTTTTGATAAAGGCCAATGAATAGCGTTTTCTATATGACCAAGTTTCCACTCAAAAGGTTCTCTTATGTCTATAAAAACGTATTGAGATAAATCTTTGTCTTGCACTTCTTTTACTGATATTGCTAAATCAAAACCTGTCTGACACAAGACTGATTGTGTTTCTTTTAGTACAATTTTTTCTGTTGGTAGTGAACACACAGGGCAATTTTTGTCTTTTTCTATTTTAAGCGTTTGAAACTGCATCTTCATAGCATCAAAATGTAAAAGTTTCGAATAATCAAAATTTTTATATTTAAACTGCTTGGTCAAAAGTACTTTAATAGCCTCGAATGCCTGGAGTGTGCCCATTACTCCTGCTAAAGCACATAAAATGCCTGCTTGTTCGCAATTCAATATCATGTCTTTGGGTGGAGTAGGGTAAATACAGCGATAGCAAGGTCCGCCACTTTTAGCATAAAAAGTAGCCAACTGCCCTTCCCACTGTGAAAGTGAGGCATACACTACTGGTATCTCGCATTTTACAGCAGTATCATTGATAAGAAATTTTGCTTCGAAATTATCTGTACCATCTAATACTAAATCATAATTTTTGAAAATCTCTAAAGAATTTTTAATAGTTAACTCAAAAGGAAAAATTTTAATCGAAACATTGTGGTTTAGTTCTGTAAGTTTTTCTTTGGCTACGTTGACTTTTGACTGTCCTATGTCTTTTTCTGTAAAAAGTACTTGTCGGTGTAAATTTGTAAGATCTACTTTGTCTGGATCAATAATGCCAAGTTCTCCAACACCTGTAGCTGTGAGATAAATTAAACTTGGGCAACCCAGTCCTCCCGCTCCTACACATAAGACTTTGCTTCGTTTTAAAGCTTTTTGACCTTCGGGACCTATGTCTGCCAGTACAAGTTGTTTTTGATATCGCTTTAGTTCTTCTGTGCTAAGCATTAATTAGTACTTAGCATAACTTTAAAAATAGAACTAGTGCTCTATAAATGTATAAAAAAAGAGGGGATCTTTTGGACCCCCTCTTTTTAGGACGCACAGTTGTTAAAACTAATTTATTGCCGAACTGTTACATTAAATAAGCCTCTGCAACCACCGCTTACCCAAATTGCTGTTTGGTCACCAGTGATTCCAAAGTTTGAGTTTTTGATGCAAGGTCTGTTTGAATACTGAGCAACCAAATTTACATCCAAGGCACTACCAGCACTGCCTACATAGCAATTTTGCTGTGTAAAATTTACGCTGCTGCATGCAATTTGTCTCACTACTGGACCTGGAGGTGGTGGTGGTGGAAAGTGACCGCCATCTTCGTAAACTGCCATGCGAAGAGTAAAGAAAGAATGCTCTAAGTCTCTGAGCATGCGTCTAGTGCGAAACATAATATCATAAGATACTGTGTGATAAACGCGTCTTAGATTATCTAGTGCATTGCTAACATCTTGAAAGTCTTCTCTTATATGATCGATGTCAGCTCCCATTTCTACCACTTCGTGTAAGTGTTCGGCTGCATCAGCTAAAGCATGCGCCGCATCACCAAGTTGACTACCTCCGGTGAGGTTATGCACGGTTTCATGCAATAATTCAGCTTTCGTGTCTACATCATGAGCTGCAGCCATTATGTTTGGTGCGTTCCAATGCATTGCGTGTGCAAAGGCTGGCGCACACAGTATTACGAGCATTGCAAACCAAGTGTTTATTTTCTGTTTCATTTTATTATCCCCCTTTGTTTTTCCTGCATATGCAGGGTTTTTTTAAAAATATTTTAAGTGAAGATGCAGGAATTTGGCTTCTTACGAAACCAAATTCCTGGTTTCAGAGTTCCATCTTTGACCCACTTTGATTCCCCCCTCATCCATTTTGAAGGCTGTGCTTTATTGCAAATGCAATTCGTGTGCCAAGTGGTTTGTGGAATTCTTTGATTATTTTATGTGGTGCAGAAATAAACTAGAGTCATTTTGAAACTGAAACTAAATCCGATTTGTGTCGTATAGCACGGAAAGCATATTTCTTAATAAATCTAAGAAATTTTCTGGGGTTAGTTGATTGCCACTAAGATCTTTGTATCCTGCCAGGAACTCAAAATCTTTTGGATTAAGATCAAACTCTTCTGTGTTTGGATCATTTTTCCATGTTTCATCTAAAAAAGCCTGGTCATGTATTTTGGTTGCTTCGGAATCAAAAGCTTCGAGCTGTTCTTCTCTAAAAGAACCAAACATCGTGGATTGGTCTTTATTGGCAGATCCAGCAATTACTGTTTCACCATCAAAAGAGATTGTTTTACCATGGTACTCTTGATTAATGATTACGGTTCCTTTTAATTTTGGTTTTCTAATGTCTATGCCAGCTTCTTTCATTAGGTTCAAGTATAAAATATTTGGCATTCCCTTTGGCTTTGCTATTTCTAATGGTTCTAAAAGAGCTCGTATTTTTATTTCTGGAGTTGCTTCTTTTTTTTGCAACAATGCTAATACAACATTTCGATCAAATAAGAACTGATCTTTGATGAAAATCGTATTTTGAGCAGAAAAAATACGCTGC